>NZ_RZOL01000950.1:0-441 GCF_004022985.1 Mesorhizobium sp. M7A.F.Ca.ET.027.02.1.1
GGATTTTATTGCTTACAGGGGCAACGCTGGTCGTGATTGTCGCGTTGCTCGTGAGCGGGCTACGCCTCGTATTACCGCATCTGGACAGCTGGCGTCCGCAGCTGCTGGCGAAAATCGAATCCACCACCGGCGTGCCGGTGAACGTCAGCCAGGTCAGCGCTAACTGGCAGAATTTTGGCCCGACGCTCGATGTCCGGGATATCAACGCCAGCCTGAAAGATGGCGGCTACCTGAAAATCAAACGCGTGACCCTGGCGCTGGACGTCTGGCAAAGCCTGTTGCATCTGCGCTGGCAGTTTCGCGATCTCACCTTTTATCAACTCCAGTTCCTGACCAATACGCCGCTGTCTGGCGGCGATAGCGGTCAGGGTCTTGAAGCCAACCGCTTCAGCGATCTTTTCCTCCGCCAGTTCGATCATTTCGATCTGCGCGACAGTGAAG
>NZ_RZOL01000951.1:0-440 GCF_004022985.1 Mesorhizobium sp. M7A.F.Ca.ET.027.02.1.1
CGGCCCGGTACATGAGTGACATCGCCGCCGAAAAGGCAGAGCGAATGTCATCGGATGCAACGAAAACAGCGTTTTGCACAGTGCGGTCTCGCTTTGATAAAACATGAGATCATTCCGGAAAAGAGTGATATCAGATTTCAGACGGCATGGGTCGCGATGATTTCGACTAGGTTGATGCGAGATAAGCATGATATTGAGCAGAAAGCTGATGCCGGACCTGGTTGCAATCCAGGCATTCGAATGCGCGGCAAGACACGCGAGCTTCACGCGCGCCGGCAGGGAGCTCAACCTGACCCAGAGCGCCGTCAGCCGTCAGGTCAAGGATCTGGAAAATTATCTCGGCGCGCTGCTGTTCGAACGCATCCGGCAGCGCGTGGTGCTTTCCGAGGATGGGCGGCGCTTCCTGCCGGGGGCGCGAAAGTTGCTGCAGCAAGCCGAGG
>NZ_RZOL01000952.1:0-438 GCF_004022985.1 Mesorhizobium sp. M7A.F.Ca.ET.027.02.1.1
GCTACCTCCATGCCAATTCCGGCCCCGGCATTTTGCCCCTGCCGCATCCAAGCTGGCGCAACACGGGGTGGCTGAAAAAGAACCCGTGGTTCACGGAGTAGCTGCTTCCGGTTCTGCGACAACATGTGGAAATGCGGATTTAGTGAAACAATTTTCTGTTTTTCTGCGAAAATTAGTGTATTGAAAGGAAATTAATTCAGGAGGGTAGACGCATTGGATCGCCTAGACCGTAAGATTTTGCGCATTCTGCAAGAGGATTCCACGCTGGCTGTTGCCGATCTGGCGAAAAAGGTCGGCCTTTCCACGACGCCCTGTTGGCGGCGTATCCAGAAGATGGAGGAAGACGGCGTTATCCGCCGGCGTGTGGCGTTGCTCGATCCGGTCAAGGTCAACACCAAGGTCACGGTTTTCGTTTCCATCCGCACCGCCTCCCATTCC
>NZ_RZOL01000953.1:0-438 GCF_004022985.1 Mesorhizobium sp. M7A.F.Ca.ET.027.02.1.1
GCTCAGCGCCAGCACTGACGTGGCTTGTAACAATCAGATCACAGTTTGGTGCATAAATGCGCTGACCGGAACGAACCGGCACATCAATCATTCGCGTTTTTGTGACGGTAGTAACGTTTTGCACCACAGGAGGGGGCGTTTGCACGGCAACGGGGGCCGCACGCGAGGCTTTTTCTTTGCCCTCATTCAGAAGAGGCAGCCCCGCACGCTCAATTTCCGCTTTCAGCTCAGTATCTTTGCAGCCGCTGATGCCCACGATACGCAGTCCGGTCGAGGAGACGGCCTGCTGGAGAAGTTTCCAGTTAACCGGAGCCTCAAGACCGCTGACGTTGATAACAACAGGGGCGTGCTTCAGAAAGGCGGGAGCCTGGGCGATTTTGTCTTCTAACGCCTGACGAATAACCTCGGGTTTTGCATCATGCAAATGTACCACTGATA
>NZ_RZOL01000954.1:0-437 GCF_004022985.1 Mesorhizobium sp. M7A.F.Ca.ET.027.02.1.1
GTTCCCAGATAGCGCGCAGCGCATCGTTGCTCAGGATGGTGGCAACAACAGACGCACCGTGTGCCGGTGGGTTAGAGTAGTTCGCGCGGATAACCGATTTCATCTGGCTGAACGCACGATCGACGGTCTCTTCGTTAGCTGCAACCAGCGTACAGGCGCCTACGCGCTCATTGTACAGACCGAAGTTCTTGGAATAAGAGCTTGCGACAATCAGCTCCTGATGCACGGCTGCGAACGCGCGCAGCCCTTCGGCATCTTCTTCCAGACCACGGGCGAAGCCCTGGTAGGCAAAGTCAAACAGCGGCAGCCAGCCTTTTTCTACGGACAGCTTCGCCAGGTGTTCCCACTGCTCAAGCGTCGGATCGATACCGGTTGGGTTGTGGCAGCAGCCGTGGAACAGCACCACGTCACCTGCCTGCGCTTCGCTCAGGCTCGCC
>NZ_RZOL01000955.1:0-434 GCF_004022985.1 Mesorhizobium sp. M7A.F.Ca.ET.027.02.1.1
TCCCAAGATGGAGCCCCCAGATGTCCCACGATCTCACCCTCGCCCAGAAAGCCGCTTGGCACCTCGCCCGCACCCTCATGGCCCCCGTGGTTCTCTTCCAGGTCGACGACAAATTCGGCGTCCTACCGGCCGACGAGCTCGACGACGCCGGCGTCGAGATCCTCTTCGAGTACGATCCCTATAGCGGCGGCCGGTCGGTTCATTGAACCGACCTTCTTCCGATCGCCCCCAGGCGGCGCCCAGGGCGCCGTCTTTTCCTTTCTGGCGCCCAGTCGCGGCCCCGTCCGGCCCGTGGTCCTGGCGGAGCCAGGCGGTCGGCGCAACGGCGTTGCCGTCCTCCGCTCCCGCTGCGGCCCTCCGGGTGCGCAGCCCGCCTTCCTGCTCCGCCGCGGCGGACCCCGTGACGGGGCCGCGATCGGCGCGGCCTCCAGAAC
>NZ_RZOL01000956.1:0-432 GCF_004022985.1 Mesorhizobium sp. M7A.F.Ca.ET.027.02.1.1
TCGCCAGCTTCATGGGCTTGGTGAAAAGCGTCAAGAACGGGGACCCTGCCAGCGCCACCTTGGGCGCCATCGCGGGAGTTTCCGGCGCGCTCGGCTCCGCCGCGTCATTTGCGGAAGGGGCCATGTATTTCGCGGGCGTATCCAGGCTCGACGCTTTCGGCCCATTGAAGTCCGCTTTCTCCGCGATCAGCCGGGCTGTACCGATGAGCGCCTACGATTACGATAGCGCGGCCGCCCGCTTGGCCGCCCGCTACGAATGGAAGGGTCCGAGCCTCGTTCTCGAACGCGTGGGACTTGCCGCCATCGGCGAAGTTACGGCCGGTCTTTCCGATATCGTCGCTCTAGCCCTTGTCTTCTACGACACGTTCAAGGACGAAATTGCAAGGTCCAGGCAGAATGCAGCCGTCTGGAACGATGTGAACGGGTCTCTGA
>NZ_RZOL01000957.1:0-432 GCF_004022985.1 Mesorhizobium sp. M7A.F.Ca.ET.027.02.1.1
GCCTGGAGTCGCTGGCCCCCCGCAAGGATGACCTGCTGACGATCTCCGAGATCGGAATCGACCAGATCATCGTCGACGAGGCGCAGGAATTCAGAAAACTCTCCTTCGCCACCAACATGTCGACCTTGAAGGGCATCGATCCGAACGGCTCGCAACGCGCCTGGGACCTCTATGTGAAGTCCCGCTTCGTCGAGACGAAGAATCCCGGCCGGGCGCTCATCCTCGCCTCCGGCACGCCGATCACCAATACGCTGGGCGAGATGTTCTCGGTGCAGCGCTATCTGGGCTACGCCGCGTTACTCGAGCGCGGTCTGCACGAGTTCGACGCCTGGGCCTCGACCTTCGGCGACGTCACCACCGAGCTCGAACTGCAGCCCAACGGCAAATACAAGCCCGTCACCCGCTTCGCCACCTTCGTCAACGTGCCCGAGC
>NZ_RZOL01000958.1:0-430 GCF_004022985.1 Mesorhizobium sp. M7A.F.Ca.ET.027.02.1.1
GGCTTTCGCAGAGGCTTCCGACATCCCTGTCGTGGCGGCCTTTCGCTATCAGGACCAGTTCGACAACCATTCGCCGGTCTTTGTCGGCGAGGCCGGCGTCGGCATGGTGGCGCATGTCAAAGCCCTGCTCCGCGACGCCGACGTGATCCTGGCCGTCAATGTACGTTTTGGCGAGATGACCACGGATGGCTATACGCTGCTGTCCGTGCCGGTGCCGCGCCAGAAACTGATCCATGTCCATGGCTCCGATCGCGAGATCGGCAAGATCTATGTGCCGGCCATCGGTATCCATGCCGGGCCGAACGCTTTTGCCCGGGCGTTGACGCCCGTCAAAGGCGGCTGGGCGGACTGGCGCGCCGCGGCGCGCAAAGCCTATGAAGGGACATTCGGCGCGCCCGTCCAGCCCGGCCCGGTGGACATGGTGGAGGTC
>NZ_RZOL01000959.1:0-426 GCF_004022985.1 Mesorhizobium sp. M7A.F.Ca.ET.027.02.1.1
GACCATGCGCATGCGCCTGTCGGCCGCCTACAAGGGCGTCAACGCGCTGCTGATGAAGGAAGGTGCGAGAGACTTCCGTTCTGGTCAGGGTTTCGACCACACCGTTTTCTTCGGCGAGAACGTCGATATCCACCACATCTTTCCGCAGGCCTGGTGTCGTTCGAATGGCCTCAAGCCGGATGTCTTCGACTCGATCATCAACAAGACGCCGCTCTCCTACCGGACGAACCGCATCATCGGCGGCGAAGCGCCGTCCGGATATCTGTCGAAACTTGAAGCAGGCAATGCTTCCACCCCGCCGATCGCCCCATTGAACCTCGACACCTATCTCGCCTCCCATCTGATCGAACCGACCCTGCTGCGCGCTGACATGTTCGAAGCCTTCATGGCGGACCGTCAGACGAAGCTGCTGGCCTTGATCGAGAA
>NZ_RZOL01000095.1:0-17282 GCF_004022985.1 Mesorhizobium sp. M7A.F.Ca.ET.027.02.1.1
CTGTTGGAGGATGAACCCGCTTCCCCACCAATGATGGCGTTCGAGTCAGGGGAACTGCGGCAACTGTTGGAGGACGAGCCTGCCTCCCCACCAATGATGGCGTTCGAGCCAGGGGAACTGCGGCAGCTGTTGGAGGATGAACCCGCTTCCCCACCGATGATGGCGTTCGAGCCAGGGGAACTGCGGCAGCTGTTGGAGGATGAACCCGCTTCCCCACCGATGATGGCGTTCGAGCCAGGGGAACTGCGGCAACTGTTGGAAGACGAGCCTGCCTCCCCACCAATGATGGCGTTCGAGCCAGGGGAACTGCGGCAACTGTTGAATGATGAGCCTGCCTCCACTTGGGCACAAATCAATTCGACCCCACATGCGCGAGCGGACGGTGTTCATCAGCCAGCCCAGGCGCCCTGGCTCCCTGAACGCAGAAGATAACTTTGCGGAGGAGCGGTCACGCAACTGTCGGCGGCGCCGGGCCTCAGGGTGAATGGAGAGGATGGTGTCGCGTGAAGGCGCAACACGCGTGCTGACCGACCTGCATAGTAGGAAGTCGTTCATTGCTCCCAAATCGTATGTGAGGAACATTCCTGTCCCGGCTGCACCGCGCGATGCTAGGTCGCGTTGTTCAGCGGGCCAAGCCGATGACACCTACGAAGCTACTGATCGGGCAGATCGCCGTTGTGTGCGCAATTGTCATTATCGGCGTATGGACGGCAACCCAATGGTGCGCTCAAATGCTGACCTACCAGACGCCTCTCGGCGCACCATGGTTTCTCTTCGCCGGCTGGCCAATCTACAAGCCGTGGAAGCTGTTTGAATGGTGGTTCCACTTCGATGCTTATGCGCCGGAGGTCTTCGACAAAGCCGGTACGCTTGCAGGCGCCAGCGGATTCCTGGGCTGTGCCGCCGCAATCGCAGGCTCGCTTTTGCGCGCGCGACAGCGCGGGTCGGTTACGACCTATGGGTCTTCACGGTGGGCCACGACTCATGAGGTCGAGACGGCAGGGTTGTTACGGCCGGCGGGCGTTTTCCTCGGTAGGCTGAACGATCGCTATCTGCGCCATGACGGCCCGGAGCACGTCATGGCATTTGCGCCGACGCGTTCGGGCAAGGGCGTGGGGCTGGTTGTTCCAACGCTACTTTCCTGGACCGGGTCTGCCATCATTCATGATATAAAAGGCGAAAATTGGCAGTTGACCTCCGGCTGGCGGTCGAAATTCTCGTACTGCCTTCTGTTCAATCCGACCGACCCGAGATCGGCACGCTACAACCCGCTGCTGGAGGTGCGCAAAGGCCCAGATGAGATCCGGGACGTTCAAAACATCGCCGACATCCTCGTCGATCCCGAGGGCGCGCTGGAGCGACGGAATCACTGGGAGAAGACCAGCCATTCACTCCTAGTTGGCGCCATTTTGCACGTGCTCTACGCTGAAGAGGACAAGACGCTAGCCCGCGTCGCCACCTTCCTGTCGGACCCGCAACGCTCGTTTGCCGCAACGCTACGGCGGATGATGACGACAAACCATCTCGGGACGGGGCATAACCCTCAGGTCCATCCCGTAGTGGCCTCGGCGGCTCGCGAACTCCTGAACAAGTCGGAAAACGAGCGCTCAGGCGTCCTCTCGACCGCCATGTCCTTTCTTGGGCTTTATCGTGATCCAACGGTCGCGGCGGCCACTTCGTCCTGCGACTGGCGCATCGCTGACCTAGTGGATGGAGAGCGACCGCTGTCGCTCTATCTGGTCGTGCCGCCTTCGGATATCTCGCGCACCAAGCCTTTGGTGCGACTGATCTTGAACCAGATCGGCAGGCGGTTGACGGAGCGTCTGGAGGGGGACCCGAAGAAGAGCCGTAAGCATCAGCTGCTCATGATGCTGGACGAGTTTCCGGCGCTCGGTCGCCTCGACTTCTTCGAAACGGCGCTCGCCTTCATGGCAGGTTATGGCATTCGCTCCTATCTGATCGCACAATCTTTGAACCAGGTTTCAAAGGCCTATGGCGAGAACAATGCTATTCTCGACAATTGCCACGTGCGAATTGCCTTTTCCTCCAATGACGAACGCACGGCCAAGCGCATCTCGGATGCCCTCGGCACCGCAACCGAACTTAGGTCGATGCGCAACTATGCGGGCCATCGGCTTGCGCCCTGGCTTTCACATGTCATGGTGAGCCGCCAGGAAACCGCGCGCCCGCTCCTGACGCCAGGCGAGGTGATGCAATTGCCGCCGTCAGACGAATTGGTCCTGGTTTCTGGGTTGCCGCCGATCCGCGCCAAGAAGCTGCGCTATTATCAGGATCAGAATTTCACAGATCGGGTGCTGCCTGCGCCGGTGCTGCACGACGGACCCTATGCGGACTGCCCTGCATCACGCCCGGACGGCTGGACTGGACAAGTGTGCAGCGTCGATAGCCGACTTGCTGCGGACGAGGAAAGCGCCGACGCGCCAGTTGAAGACGAGGGAGGCGTTCAGCAGCAACGCCATCCAAGCCTGCCCGAAGAAGACGTTGTTGTCTCTCAAGAGCCCGATCAGGCCGATCTGTACAAGCCCGCAGACGATGACAGCGAAGCGCTCGCGGACAAGCGTGTCATGGATCGGATTTCCACTGCGGCCCGCGCCTACGGTATCAACGAGGGCAGGGGCGACGATGTCATTCCCGGCTTCTGAAGTCCGCTGAGTTGCAGAGCGCACCTCAGCGTAGATAACGGCCATAAGCAATTTTGAGCGTCTGGCCGATGCTTCTCCCGTCGCCGGCGCAACGCCGGGCCGTCGGAACGAGCCGCATGAAGCCGCACCGCATTCGCCATCAGTTTCTGCTTGAGCCGGAGCTCAGCGAGAAACTGGACAACCTCAGTCGCGATCCGTCAACGACCAAATCAGCGATCGTGGCGAAGGCGATCGAGGCGTTCATCGAGCGGCGTGGCGAGAGCGAGTTCGATCGGCGCTACGGCGTAAGGCTTGACCGGCTCTCCCGCGATCTTGCCCACGTCAGGCGCGATTCCGAGGTGATCCTGGAGAGCCTGGCGCTCTTCATCCGCTTTTCGATCACCCTTCACGCCCACACGCCGGTCCCGGATCGGGCAACGCAGGCTATTGCCCAAGAGCGTTTCGAGAAATTCGTTGAGAAGGTCGGCCGCCAGATCGCTTCCGGCAAAAAGTCGCTTAGCAAAGACAATGGTGGGGGAGGGGAAGGATGAGCTCTCATCCCGAGGCCGACCACCGGCGGCGTGTCATGCTGCGCACCGCCATGGGTCCGGCAATCACCGAAGCCCTGGCCGATCCGTCCGTCATCGAGGTGATGGTCAATCCCGACGGCGCGCTGCGACTCGACCGGTTAGGCGAAGGTCGGGTCGATACCGACGTTCACATGCACCCGTCCGAGGCAGAACGTATCATCCGCCTGGTTGCTTCGCACGTGCGCGCCGAGGCGCACGCCGACAACCCGATCGTCAGTGCCGAATTGCCGTCTGGCGAACGCTTCGAAGGCCTGCTGCCACCTGTGGTGTTGGCGCCATGTTTTGCCATCCGCAAGCCCGCCGCGAAAGTCTACACCCTGGCCGACTATGTTGCCGAACGCATCATGCTGCCGCTGCAGGCCGATGCGCTGAAAAAGGCCGTCCGCGAGCGGCGCAACATGCTGATCGCCGGCGGCACTTCCTCGGGGAAGACAACACTCGCCAACGCTCTGCTGGCTGAAGTCGCCGAATGCGACGATCGGGTGATCCTGATCGAGGACACACGCGAACTGCAGTGCGCGGCCAGGGACTGCGTTGCCCTGAGAACAAGGCGGGGCTCGGTCACCCTTGCCGATCTCGTGCGCTCGACGCTGAGGCTCAGGCCGGACCGCATCATCGTGGGCGAGGTGAGGGGCGCGGAAGCGCTCGACATGCTGAAGGCATGGAACACCGGGCACCCAGGCGGCATCGCTACCGTACACGCCAATTCCGCGCGCTCGGCTCTCTATCGCATTGAGCAACTCGCCCAGGAAGCGGTGGTCACCGTTCCCCGCCGGCTCATCGCTGAGGCGATAGATCTGATCGTCTTCATAGCGGGACGCGGCTCGTCGCGCCACATCGACGCAATCGCCGAGGTCACCGGTCTCGACGGCAGCGGCGATTACGCCGTTGCCCCGCTCACGCTTTCGCAACTCCAGCAGCTTTGAAAGGCCTTCCTCATGCGCAAGAAGCTTCGCTTTCTTTCGTCCACAGCGCTCGCGTTTCTTAACACGGCCCCGGTTTATGCCGCCGGCTCCGGCATGCCGTGGGAGCAGCCGCTGCAGCAGATCCTGGAGTCCGTGCAGGGACCGGTCGCCAAGATCGTTGCGGTGATCATCATTATCACCACCGGCCTGACGCTTGCCTTCGGCGACACCGCCGGTGGTTTTCGGCGCCTGATTCAGATCGTCTTCGGTCTGTCAATCGCCTTCGCGGCATCGAGCTTCTTCCTCTCCTTCTTCTCCTTCGGTGGTGGGGCGCTCGTCTGATGGCCGCCGGGGAGCAGCATATCGAGGGCTTCGCAGTACCGGTCCACCGGGCGCTGACCGAGCCGATCCTGCTCGGCGGGGCTCCGCGCGCGGTGGCGATCCTCAACGGTACAGTGGCCGCGGCCATTGGCTTCGGCTTGCAGCAATGGATTGCTGGTCTGGTGCTTTGGATCGCAGGCCACTCGTTAGCGGTGTTTGCCGCAAGACGCGATCCGGACTTCGCCAGCGTGCTTGTGCGCCACCTACGTCTGAAGGGGTGGCTTGCATGCTGAACCTTTCGGAATATCGAAGCAAAGCCGACCGGCTTGCCGACCATCTACCCTGGGCTGCCTTGGTGGCGCCCGGCATCGTGCTCAACAAGGACGGCAGCTTTCAGCGGACGTTGCGGTTCCGCGGCCCGGATCTCGAAAGTGCGACGGAGGCTGAACTCGTCGGCATTTGCGCCCGGGCGAACAATGCTCTCAGACGCCTTGGCTCTGGCTGGGCATTGTTCTTTGAGGCCGAGCGCACAGAAGCGCTGGGCTATCCGAACTCGCATTTTCCTGACGCCGCGTCGTGGCTGGTCGACGAAGAACGCCGCGCTGCTTTCGAGGGGAAGGTAGCGCACTACGAGAGCCGCTATCATCTGACCTTGGTGTTTATGCCACCGCCGGACGCCCAGGCGCGCGCAGAAAGCGCGCTCGTCGACTCTCATTATTCCCGAGGAGAAAGAGACTGGCGCCAGGATCTGGCGAGGTTCCGTGACGAGACCAACCGCGTGCTCGATCTCTTCTCGGGTTTCATGTCCGAAGTACGCGTCCTCGATGATGCTCAGACGTTGACCTACCTCCACGGCACGATTTCGCCTCGTCGCCATCCTATCATGGCCCCGGAAACGCCGATATATCTGGATGCAATCCTGGTCGATGCGCCGCTTACCGGTGGCCTGGAGCCGATGCTGGGTGAGCAGCATCTTCGCACACTGACCATCCTCGGCTTTCCGAACCTCACCCGGCCCGGAATCCTCGATACCCTCAATCATCAGGATTTCGCCTATCGCTGGATGACGCGCTTCATTCCGCTCGAGAAAACGGAAGCCACGAAGACGCTGACGCGATTGCGCCGGCAGTGGTTTGCCAAGCGCAAATCGATCGTGGCAATCCTACGCGAGGTCATTACCAACGAGCCGGTCCCGCTTGTCGATAACGATGCCGACAACAAGGCGCTCGATGCCGACGAAGCCCTTCAGGCATTGGGCGGTGATCATGTGAGTTTCGGCTATCTCACCACCACCGTGACGGTGTGGGGCGAGGATCGCCAAGCCGCTGCAGAGAAGCTTCGCGCGGTCGAGCGCATCATCAATGGGCTCGGCTTCACCACGATCCGAGAAGGCGTCAATGCGGTCGAGGCTTGGCTCGGCTCATTGCCTGGCCATGTCTACGCTAACGTTCGCCAACCGCTCGTTCATACATTGAACCTTGCCCATCTCATGCCGCTGTCGTCGGTTTGGGCCGGTCCTGCGACAAACGAGCATCTCGCGAAAGTCACCCAAACCGAAGCGCCACCGCTTTTCGTTGCCGAGACCAGTGGGTCGACACCGTTTCGGCTTTCCACCCACGTCGAAGATGTCGGCCACATGCTGGTTGTTGGTCCGACCGGCGCCGGCAAGTCGGTTCTGCTTGCTCTGATTGCTCTGCAGTTCAGGCGCTATGCCGGCGCCCAGGTTTATGTCTTCGACAAAGGCAATTCGGCCCGTGCTGCAACACTTGCCATGGGTGGAGAACACCACGCGCTAGGAGCGGACGGTTCCCTTGCCTTTCAGCCACTGCGCAGCATCAACGACCAGGCTAGCCGAAGCTGGGCGGCCGAATGGATCGCCAGCCTTGTTGCCCACGAGAACGTCACCGTCACGCCGGAGGTGAAGGAGGCTATTTGGTCAGCGCTGGCCAGCCTTGCCACCGCGCCGGCGCAGGAACGCACACTGACCGGTCTTTCGGTCCTGCTTCAATCCAATGCGCTGAAGACCGCATTGATGCCCTACACGCTCGACGGTCCCTTCGGCCGCCTGCTCGATGCCGATCATGATGGGCTGGCCTTGTCGGATGTGCAGTGTTTCGAGACCGAGGAGTTAATGCACAGCCAAGGCGCTTTGCTGCCGGTGCTTACCTATCTGTTCCAGCGACTTGAGGAACGGTTCGACGGACGGCCCACGCTGATCATGCTCGACGAGGCGTGGGTCTATCTCGACAATCCGCTGTTCGCCGCCCGCATCCGCGAATGGCTGAAGGTGCTGCGAAAGAAGAACGTGTCGGTTGTCTTCGCTACGCAGTCGCTGGCTGATATCGCGGGCTCTGGCATAGCGCCGGCAATCATCGAAAGCTGCCCGCAGCGCATTTTCCTTCCCAATGATCGTGCCGTGGAACCCCAGGCGCGCACAGCCTACGAGCGCTTCGGTTTAAGCGAGCGGCAGATCGAATTGATCGCCCGCGCCACGCCGAAGCGTCAGTATTATCTGCAATCGCGCCGCGGCAACCGTCTGTTCGAGCTCGAGCTTGGCCCCATCGCTCTTGCGCTTTGCGGTGCTTCCGATCCGGCCACGCAGACTCTGATCGACAGGATCATGTCCGAAGACGGGCAAGGCAGCTTTGCCTCGCAGTTCCTGATCGCGCGCGGCCTCGATTGGGCCGGCGAACTTCTCAAGCAATTCCCTCAACCAGACAAGGAGCAATTCTCATGATGCGGCGACGCCTTCTCTCCGGCCTGATCACCGTTTCCCTGATCGCCAAGCCTATGGCCGACTATGTGCAGCCCGCGTACGCCCTTATCGTGTTCGATCCGTCCAATTATGCGCAGAACGTGCTGACGGCCGCGCGCGCATTGGAGCAGATCAACAACCAAATCCAGTCGCTGCAGAATCAGGCGACCATGCTGCAGAACATGGCGCGCAATCTTCAGCGTCTGGATTTCTCTTCCGTTGGCCAACTCACCGGTTCGCTCCATCGCATCGACGGCTTGATGGACCAGGCGAGTGGCCTCAGCTTTGATCTGGGCAAGCTTCAAGACCAGTGGCGCAGCCAATATCCGGAAAGCTACGACGCCACGATCAAAGTCAGCGATGTGGCGAGTGCTGCGCGGGAGCGTTGGCAAACCGCCATGCAGGCGTTCCGCCAGACCATGGGTGTCCAGTCGCAAATCGTCGAGAACGTCCGCGCCGACGGCGATCTGCTCGCCGATCTCGTCAACCGCAGCCAAGGGGCGGCCGGTGCGCTTCAGGCAAGCCAGGCCACCAACCAGCTGATGGCGCTTTCGACAAAACAGCAGATGCAGATCCAGACGCTGCTCGCAACGCAGTTTCGAGCTGAGGCCGAGGATGCCGCCCGCAAGGCCCAGTCAGACGAAGCCGCCCGCGAGATGACGAAGCGGTTCTTGGGTACCGGCTCGGCTTATCCCGGCAATTAATCACGAGTTCATCACGACGAGAAAGGCAGCGGCATGAACGACCTTGGCGTCATCGATCGCTTCATGGAGACCTTCATCCGCTACATCGACAGCGGGTTCGGTCTGCTATCGGGCGACCTCGCCTTCCTCACTACCATTCTGATCGGCATTGACATCACACTTGCCGGCCTGGCGTGGGCGCTCGGCGACGAAACCAGCGTTCTCGGCCGGCTTGTCCGCAAGGTGCTCTATGTTGGCGTCTTCGCCTTCATTCTGAACAATTTCAAGAACCTCGCCGATATCGTTTATCGTTCTTTTGCCGGTCTCGGGATTAAGGCGTCGGCCGGCAATCTGTCGGCAGACAATCTCTTGCGCCCGGGCCGCATTGCCGCGACCGGTTTCGAAGGTGCTTGGCCAATGCTTGACCAAGCCAGTCAGCTCCTGGGCTTCCCGGAAATCTTCGGCAACGCACTGACCATCTTCGTGCTGCTGATGGCCTGGTTCCTGGTTATCATCGCCTTCTTCATCCTTTCCATCCAGCTTTTCATCACCATCCTAGAGTTCAAGCTCACCACGCTGGCAGGTTTTGTTTTGGTTCCATTCGCACTTTGGAACCGTTCAGCGTTCCTGGCCGAACGCGTGCTCGGCCATGTTATCTCGTCAGGCATCAAGGTGATGGTGCTCGCCGTCATTGTCGGTATCGGCTCCACGCTCTTCGGGGAGTTCGCTTCCGCATTGCAAGGCAAGGAGCCGGATCTTGCCGGTGCCATGTCCCAGGTACTGGGCGCACTGGCACTGCTTGGCCTTGGCATTTTTGGGCCGGGGATCGCGTCGGGTCTTGTCTCAGGCGCACCGCAGCTTGGGGCGGGCGCCGCCCTCGGCACGACCGCGGCGGCAGCGGGTGTATCACTCGTTGCTGGAGGCACAGCATTTGCTGGCGCGCGTATGGCAACCAGCGGCGGTCTCGCCGCCATCCGAGCCGGCACAACAATGGGATCGGCTGCTTCCACGTCATGGCAGATCGGGCGCGCAACCTCGCCCGACGCTGGCCTCTCCGGTGTGGCTGCTGGAATGCATGGTGTAACCAGTGCAGCTGGCGGCGCCGCTATACGCATAGCGCGATCCGCCACTGCAAGTGTTGGGCGCAACGCCGATGCCGGGCGCGATGCCGCGTGGACCGCGACCGGCGGCGCGCCGACAGCGTCAATGACCGAACGCTCTGCCGGTTCGGCCACTGTTTCGGCGCCGACGTGGGCAAGGCGCCTACGTTCTGAACAGACCGCCCGGGCAAATCGCCACGCTGCCATGCAAGCTGTCCGAGACGGAGACCGGCCGGGAGGCAGCGCCAACCCCTCTCTCAACGACAAGGATGACTAGATGCTCTTCAAGCGACCCGTGCACCGTTACGGCAAAACACCCGAACCGGTCACGCCGTATCAAAAAGCCGCCCAACTGTGGGACGAGCGCATCGGCTCATCTCGACTGCAGGCCAGGAACTGGCGGATCATGGCCCTTGGCTGCCTGGCCTTGGCGACCGGGCTTTCCGGCGGACTCGTATGGCAGTCGATGCAAAGCCGTGTCGTGCCTTATGTCGTCGAGGTCGATGGCTTCGGCGAGACGCGCGCCGTCGCGCCGGCGGTCCGGAATTATGAGCCCTCGGATGCTCAGATCGCCTGGCATCTCGGCCGCTTCATCCAGAATGTCCGTTCCGTTTCCACCGATCCGGTTTTGGTTCGGCAGAACTGGTTGGCAGCGTACGACTTTGCTAGCGATCGCGCAGCGCTCTTCCTCAACGAATACGCCAAGGCGAACGACCCCTTCGGTCAGATCGGAACGCGCAGTGTTTCGGTACAGGTCACCAGCGTGGTCAGAGCCTCCGAAAGTTCATTCCAGGTCAAATGGACCGAGCAGGTGTTTGAGCGCGGAAGCCTTGCCAGCACGATGCGCTGGACTGCGATCCTCACGATCGTGATCCGCTCGCCAAGCAATACGGATCAGCTGCGCAAGAATCCGCTCGGCGTCTTCATCAATGCCATTGACTGGTCACGCGAGCTCGACAGCGCCGTCCCAGCCCCCCTTTCTCCGACGGAGTCCACCAATGAAAGGTAAAATGTCACCGATTCGTGCCGTGCTGATCCTATCGGTGTCGGCAGCGGTCGTTTCCGCTTGTGCATCGAAGAAGGTGCCGCCGCCTGAGATTTCCTATGACGCTGCCGACTTCAAACCGGCCGCGATCGAAAAAGCGCCGGAGAGGCCGATTAGAATTGTCGAGGTGCCAAAACCACTGCCGCTGCCTGGCCAAATGCAGCCCGAGCCCGGCAAGGCCGAGGACAAGCGCCCTCCTGAAGAACGCGTCGCTGATGCCAACAAAGCCGCGACCCAGCAACCCACCAAGTACGGGTATGTTAATGCAGTGCAAGTCTACCCCTTCACCGATGGCGCGCTTTATCAACTCTATGCCGCGCCGGAGCGCGTGACCGACATCGCTCTGCAGCCGGGCGAGAAACTAACCGCCGTGTCGGCTGGCGACACCGTGCGCTGGGTCATTGGCGATACCGCAAGCGGCACCGGTGACAATCAGCGCACCCATGTTCTGGTAAAACCCTTCGCGCCGGGTCTTGCCACCAATGTCGTCATTACGACGGACCGGCGGACCTATCATTTGCAGCTTCAAAGCACCGAGAAGACCGCAATGGCGGCAATCTCCTGGACCTACAGCCAAGACCAGATCATCGCGCTTCGCCAGCGCAATGCTCAAGCCGAGGCAGTTACACCGGTCGCGTCGAACATCGCGCTCGAAAACCTTCGCTTTCGCTACTCAATCAGTGGCGACACACCGCCCTGGAGACCGACGCGAGCCTTCGACGACGGCAGCAAGGTCTATATTGAGTTCCCTCGTCGCATAGATCAGGGCGAGGCGCCACCACTCTTCATCGTCGGCGCAGATGGGAGCAGCGAGCTCGTCAACTATCGCGTGCGCGGCAACTATTACATCGTCGATCGGCTCTTCGCCGCGGCCGAACTTCGCCTCGGCACCAAGCGGCAGCAGGTGATCCGCATCAGCAGGATTGACGGCAGGCAACCGCAACGGCGGATCTCGCTCTTTCGCGGCAGCCGGCGAGGTGAGGGCTCATGATCGAAAATTCCCGCTCTGGCATCCCGCCGAAACTGGATCCCGAGGAACTGCAGCTTCGGGCCTCTCCCCGCCGCGTGGTGCGGTTCAGGCGCGGTGTGATCATCGCTATCGCAGCGCTCGGATCCGGCGCTGTCTTCGGCGTTACCATGATCGCCCTCCAGGGGCCGGCCCTTCGCATCAGGGATCAGGCGGAAGATCTCTACAACACTGAGCGCAAACCAACCGCCGAGGGACTCGATACGCTTCCCCATGACTATTCCGGCATGAAGCCAAAGCCTCCCGTCCTTGGGCTACCTTTGCCGGGCGACCTCGGCCGCCCCATCCTCGAGCGGCAGCGCCAGCTCGGCATCGTGCCGGGCCAAGACATCTCGGCCGAGGAGCAGCGTCTAGCGCAGCAGGCGATCGAAGCGCGTGAATCGCGGGTGCTTTTCCGCGTCGAAAATCGAGCTCAACAGACAGATGTCGGAGAGAGCGTGCAAACTGCTCAGCATCCATTTGAGGCGCTTCCCCAATCCGAAGCAGGACGCGCGTCAGCCTCGGTGGCGGCGGCGGAAGGCGACCAGAACAATCAGCAGCGAAAGCTTGATTTTCTCAGCCAGCGGAGCACTGGCGGGATCTACAATCCGCATGCGCTTCAGACGCCGATCTCGCCATATCAACTGATGGCTGGCAGCGTGATTGCCGCCAGCCTGATCACCGGCATCAATTCCGATTTGCCGGGCCTTGTCGTCGCGCAAGTCACCGAAAATGTGCACGACACGGTCACGGGCAACATATTGCTGATTCCGCAGGGCTCACGTCTTATCGGCGTCTACGACAGCGTCGTCGCGTTCGGGCAAAAGCGAGCGCTGCTGGTCTGGCAGCGCATTCTGCTGCCCGACGGCTCGTCGGCCGAAATCGACAATCTGCCCGCGAGCGACACCGCCGGCTACGCAGGGCTGGAAGACAAAGTCGATTTCCACACTTGGCAGATGATCAAGGGAGTGGCGCTTGCCACATTGCTCGGTGTCGGCACAGAATTCAGCCTCGGCGAAAACGAGAGCGATCTGGTCAAGGCGATCCGGGAATCAGCCCAGCAGAACGCCAGTCGAGCCGGCCAGCGCATCACCGAAAAAAACCTCAATATCCAGCCCACCATCGTCGTCCGCCCAGGTTGGCCACTGCGCGTCATCGTGCACAAGGACATCGTGCTGCGGCCATACGCCAGTTGAGCAGGAGTTATCATGGCTGACCTGAAACTTGGAAAACTTCCGGACCGAACAGCTTCGAAGATCACCATTACCGTCAGCGCGGAGCTGAGCCAAACACTCAAGGAGTATGCTGCACTTTACCGTCAGACCTATGGTCAGTCTGAAACCGTGGCAGAACTCATCCCTTTCATGCTGGCGGCGTTTCTGGAAGGCGACCGAGCCTTTGCCAGGGCCAGAAAAGAACGTCTGCCGACGGAGCTTGCCGGAAAATCGTGACTCCTCCGCTAGGGCAGCTGGAACATTGCCTAGCTGTCGCGACCTACCTGCTCCTCGCGAAGCATAGGATCAAACCCCTTGGAATGTAGGTATGCGCAAGAGAGGATGTGGAAGGAGATACCGCGCAACAGCCTAAGTTTGCATTTTCGATTTGATGCGGTAGTCGCCTATGAGCGGTCAAAACGAACGCAGCTGGTTCGCCGATCGACCAAACGGCGAGCGCACTGTGCTTTGCTCAGACCGCCACCGAGTGCCTCGCCGTTCCCCCTTTGAAATATGTATCGAACTTGGCCGCGATGGTTCGAATGAAGGGGCGACTTTCAGTCCGTACGAGGAAACTGTCACCATCGAATTCAAGCGCTCGGGCAGGATCGTGGAGTGCGATGGACCTCGAGCGATGAAGGAGCTGCTCGCCGGCTTTGCCGAACCGCTCCACCAGATCGACTGCCGAGAAGGCAAAATCACACATCAGCCGCTCGATGATCCAGCCACGGACGCGATCGTCGTCGGAAAGGGCAACGCCGCGGACGGCAGCCAACCCGCCATCCGCAACCATGCGCCCGTACCCGGCAGTCGAAGCCATGTTTTGCACGTAGCCTTGGCGAAAACGACCGATGGACGAAGGGCCAAGTCCGATCAGTGTCGGGCAGCGATCCTCAGTGTAGCCCTGAAAATTGCGATGCAAAACCCCTGCGCGGGCCGCTATGGCCAGCGCATCGTCGGGCTTCGCGAAATGATCGAGTCCTATTGCCTCATATCCCTTGGCGACAATTGCCCGCGCCGCGAGTTGAGATTGGGCGAAACGCTCAGTGGGACTCGGCAGCCATGCCTCGTCGATCATCGTCTGATGCTTCTTGAACCAGGGCACATGTGCGTAGCCGAACAGGGCCATCCGGTCTGGCTCCAAGGTCAGTGCCTGCGCCACCGTGGAACAGATCGTCTCGCGTGTCTGATTCGGGAGCCCGTAGAGCAGGTCCAGATTGACCGATTCGACGCCCCGCGAACGAACCCCGTCGACGACTGCCTTGGTCTGCAAAAAACTCTGCTCACGATTAATTGCTTTTTGCACTTGCGGATCGAAATCCTGCACGCCGAGGCTCGCCCGGGTTACGCCGATTTGAGCAAGTGCATCAAGGCGCGCCTTGTCCATGTCGTTGGTTTCGATTTCGATGCTGACCGTAGCATCCGGGAGAAAGTCGAAGCTGTCCCGCAAGGCCGCTCCAAGAGCAACCATATCATCGGGCCTCAGAATAGTTGGCGAACCGCCACCGAAGTGGATTGCACGGACATGTGCCTTGCCGCTCAGCAGACCGGCAATCGTGACGATTTCGGCATTCAGCGAGCGCAGATAAGCGGCCACCGGCTCATATTGGTGCGTCTGCTTGGTGTGGCAGGCGCAGAACCAGCAGAGCTTGTCGCAGTAAGGAATGTGCAGGTACAGCGAGATTTCGTCGCCGCTTTCCAGCGTCTCCAACCAGCCACGGTAAATGGCAGCATCGATCCCCGAATGGAAATGCGGCGCCGTCGGATAGCTGGTGTAGCGTGGGACGTTCTCGCTGAGTTTGACAGCTATTTCCGATTGCATCTCGCGTTCACCGTGTTGCCCGCCGGAACACTGCACGCATCGCTGAAGCAGACCCTGATCTCGATCAGCCGCGCTCATGGACAAACCGCCGCAGGATTTCTCTACCCTGGATGGGTATCCTGCCGGCAGTTAGGATCGGGTAAGGCGAACGCATGACCTTTCGGCAAGACATTCATAGTTCCGGCATTCCTGTTCTTTGCTTCCCTTGCGAGGCACGGCGTCGCGGTGTCTGCGGTGCGCTCGATCCAGACAATTTGGTTGGGCTCGCCAAGACTTGCTCGCGTCGCCGGATCGAGTCAGGAATGGAGTTGACCGGCGAGGCACAGAACGTCGACAGCTACTCCAACGTGCTTTCAGGCGTTGTAAAGCTATCAAAGAGCCTGTCGGATGGGCGCCAGCAGATCGTCGGTCTCCAGTTTGCACCGGATTTTCTGGGACGTCCTTTCAAGGTGGAAAGCTCGATCAATGCGGAAGCGGCAACAGCAGTCACGCTGTGTTCGTTTCCGCGAGCGGCCGTCGAACGGATGATGAAGGCGTCACGGGAATTCGAGCATCGCCTGCTCAAACAGACGCTGAATGAACTCGATGAGGCGCGCGAGTGGATGGTGACGCTGGGGCGCAAGACAGCTCCGGAAAAGGTAGCGACTTTTCTCCTCATGATGGCCCGGAATATCGATTCCAGTCTCGATGCGGCTTCCGGGTCGGCGTCCTTCGATCTGCCGCTGACGCGTGTCGAAATGTCTGATTTCCTTGGAATCACCAACGAGACCGTGAGCCGCCAACTGACGCGATTGCGGGCTGACGGGGTGATTCGGATTGAGAACGCACGCCATGTGACGGTGGACAGCATAAGCCGTCTGGAGAAGCGCTGTGGCGGCGGACGCGAGCGGCCCTAAGCGGCGAGGCCATGTCGCATGACTCCGGGGCGGGCCGTGTTTGCCTTTTAATGCGATGTTGCCGCGCCTTCGACGAAGCGGCGTCACGGTCGAGACAAACAGCTTTCGGGCTTTGATAGGAACGTGACCAATCGCCAGGTGTGTTTCGGCACATACCGGCGAAGCATGGTCCTTAATCTGCCACGGCTCGGCGGAACGATCGCGTTCGTTTCCAATGGGATCCGAACAACGTTTGGCAGGGCATCGGCAATAGCATCCAACGCGCGCAGGGCCTCAGCTTTCGCCTCAGCGATCGCGTCTGCGCCCGCCCAACCCAGGGAACGCCTTCCATGAGGGGGGTGAGCCCGCGCTGCGTTCCTCGTTCATTCGCCACCTGCTGATTGCGCCGCCGACACAAAATCTTGCGGCCTGACATAGATCAGGGCGAGGGGGCGGCGGCTGCGCGATTAGTGCGCTGCGGATTTGGCATCCACCAGATTCGAGATCGGGATCTGCAATGAAATTCGGCACAGAGATCGTCCTTCTAAGCGTGTTCGCTTTTGCGGCCCTGGTGGCCGCCGGCTTCGGCGTGGATGAACCTTTCCGCCGACACATGTGGGTGTTGTTCTTCGCAGTGGCTGGTTTCACTGCGATCCTGTTGCGCAACACGGAGTTCAAGCCAGCAGCTCCGATTGACCCATCCGCTTACATGGATGGTCCGATCCGCTACGGCGCGATCGCCACCGTGTTCTGGGGTGTCGTCGGCATGCTGGTCGGCGTGGTGATCGCGCTGCAGCTCGCCTACCCCGATCTCAACATCCAGCCCTGGTTCAATTTCGGTCGTTTGCGGCCGTTGCACACATCCGGTGTCGTCTTCGCCTTCGGCGGCAACGCGCTGCTTTGCACGTCTCTGTATGTCGTGCAGCGCACCTGCCGCGCCCGCCTCTTCGGCCGTGATCTGGCCTGGTTCGTCTTCTGGGGCTACCAGCTGTTCATCGTCATGGCCGCGACCGGCTACCTGCTCGGCATCACCGAGGGCCGCGAGTACGCCGAACCCGAATGGTATGTGGATGTCTGGCTGACCATCGTCTGGGTCGCCTACCTCATTCTGTTCCTTGGCACGATCCTGAAGCGCAAGGAACCGCATATCTACGTGGCCAACTGGTTCTACCTGTCGTTCATCGTCACCATCGCGATGCTGCATGTGGTCAACAACCTGTCCATACCAGTCTCGTTCCTGGGCTCCAAGAGCTACTCCGCCTTTTCAGGGGTCCAGGACGCCTTGACGCAATGGTGGTACGGCCACAACGCGGTCGGCTTCTTTCTCACCGCCGGCTTCCTCGGCATGATGTATTATTTCGTGCCCAAGCAGGCGAACCGGCCAGTCTATTCGTACCGGCTGTCGATCGTCCATTTCTGGGCGATCATCTTTCTCTACATCTGGGCCGGGCCGCATCACCTGCACTACACCGCCTTGCCCGATTGGGCGCAGACGCTCGGCATGGTGTTCTCGATCATGCTGTGGATGCCGTCCTGGGGCGGCATGATCAACGGCCTGATGACGCTGTCCGGCGCCTGGGACAAGCTGCGCACCGATCCGATCATACGCATGATGGTGATGGCCGTCGCCTTCTATGGCATGTCGACCTTCGAAGGCCCCATCATGGCGATCCGGGCGGTCAATTCGCTGTCGCATTATACCGACTGGACGATCGGCCACGTCCATTCGGGCGCGCTCGGCTGGGTTGGCATGATCTCGTTCGGCGCAATCTACTACATGGTGCCGAAGCTCTGGAACCGGCAACGGCTCTACTCGTTGCGGCTGGTCACCTGGCATTTCTGGCTGGCGACACTTGGTATCGTTGTCTACGCCGCGGTGATGTGGGTATCCGGCGTCATGCAGGGCCTGATGTGGCGCGAATACGACGAGCAGGGCTTCCTGGTCTACTCCTTCGCCGAGACCGTCGCCGCCATGCACCCCTACTATGTCATGCGCGCCATCGGTGGGGCCATGTACCTCTCCGGCGCGCTGATCATGGCCTGGAACATCACCAGGACCATCCTCGGCCACCAGCGCGAGGAGGAGCCGATGCCGAGCCCCGTCGCCATCCGACCTGCGCGATCAGGAGCCAGGTAATGGGCTTGATGGACAAACACGCAATCATCGAGAAGAACGCCACGCTTCTTCTCGTTGGCTCGCTGCTCGTGGTGACGGTCGGCGGCATCGTCGAGATCGCGCCTCTCTTCTATCTCGACAATACGATCGAGAAGGTGGAAGGCATGCGCCCCTATTCGCCGCTCGAACTTGTCGGGCGCAACATCTA
>NZ_RZOL01000960.1:0-426 GCF_004022985.1 Mesorhizobium sp. M7A.F.Ca.ET.027.02.1.1
CCGTGGGGGATTTTACTGGCTCTGGGACGGCGTTCAAAAATGCCGATCGTCCGCGTGCTCTCCGTTATCTTCATTGAGTTCTGGCGCGGCGTACCGCTTATCACCGTTCTGTTTATGTCGTCGGTCATGCTGCCGCTGTTTATGGCAGAAGGTACCACCATCGACAAGCTGATCCGTGCCCTGGTGGGGGTGATTCTCTTCCAGTCCGCCTATGTCGCTGAAGTTGTGCGAGGTGGTTTGCAGGCGTTACCTAAAGGCCAGTACGAAGCGGCGGAATCACTGGCTCTCGGTTACTGGAAAACACAGGGACTGGTCATTCTTCCACAGGCACTCAAGCTGGTCATCCCGGGTCTGGTCAACACGATCATTGCCCTCTTCAAGGATACCAGCCTGGTGATCATCATTGGATTGTTCGATCTCTTTAGC
>NZ_RZOL01000961.1:0-425 GCF_004022985.1 Mesorhizobium sp. M7A.F.Ca.ET.027.02.1.1
GTCCTTGATATCTTGAAAGACATGCCATTTGTGGACGGTCACGTCCTTCGGCACCGCCCTTGCGGTGACTTGGCTTGAAATCATGCCAAGCGTCATCGACCGCCGCCCGAAGGGCGTCGTTGAGGTATGCGTTTCCATTTCTTCCTTCGCCTTCAATTAGGCAAAAGAAACCCGCTCGCCGAAACGACGCTCAAAACTCTTGACACTGATTCGCGAAAATGGGATTCTCGTTCTGCTACGAAACGAGAAGGGCTTCCGCGACGGTGACGTTCGGGGGCCTTTTTCTTTTGCGGTTTCAGTCTCCTGTTTGCTTCGCTTCCAAATCCCTGAAGGCTCGATAGAGCTGCTCCAGGTTCTCGGAAAGGTACGCACCGAAACGGGAGGCGTCCTTGGCCTTCACAGCCAAGGTGAATGCCTTCCCGGTG
>NZ_RZOL01000962.1:0-424 GCF_004022985.1 Mesorhizobium sp. M7A.F.Ca.ET.027.02.1.1
CATCAGGCTGGCGCCTGTCTTGTGGACGATGATGCGGATATCGCGTGAAACTCGCACCGACCAGAAATTCGGATCCTTCGACTTGTCGATGCGGTGGAATTGAAGGCCGGGCTGGTCCGGATTGGCCTGCAGATCGAACGCCGTCAGCTTCGCCTGCTTCTGCTCGTCATTTGCGAGTTTTGCGAGGGCGGTGGTGAAGCTGTCGGCGAGGATCGTGGGCATGGTGATCGAAGCCTATTTCTCGTCTTTCGACGACCGGGAAATGCGATCCTGACGATACTCAACAACGAGTTTCGAGAGCATTTCCTCGCGCTTCAACTGATTGGCCGACTTTTGCTTCGGTTCCGATGTGCGCTTCTTTGGTGCTTTGACCTTAGCGTTCCTCGCCTTCGACCGGGGAACGGTGACCGGTTTAGCTTTCGGT
>NZ_RZOL01000963.1:0-423 GCF_004022985.1 Mesorhizobium sp. M7A.F.Ca.ET.027.02.1.1
TCCATCGCCCGCTTCAATGCATCCCGATCCCGGATATCGCCGACGACGAGCGGACCCCAGCCGACGGATCTCTCGTTGCCGCGGCTCAGATTGTCGAAAACCACCGGCATGTAGCCGGCGGAGGCCAACTGCTTGCAGGTGTGGCTGCCGATGAAGCCGGCTCCACCCGTCACCAGGACTGCCGGCCGGCTCATGAGGCGGCAGCTCCTCTGGCAATGCGGTTTCCGTAGAGCAGGGTGTCAAAATACTCGACGGTGCGCGCGAGCCCCTGGCTCAAGCTGATTTTCGGCTCCCAGCCGAGATTGGCCTTGGCAAAAGAGATGTCCGGCTTGCGCTGCCTGGGATCGTCGACCGGCAACGGCCGATGCACGATCTTCGATCGGGCGTTGGTGTAATCGACGACCAGCGTTGCCAGTTCCATGA
>NZ_RZOL01000964.1:0-422 GCF_004022985.1 Mesorhizobium sp. M7A.F.Ca.ET.027.02.1.1
CGCATAAGCTCTCCACCATTAAAAAGGGGCGAATATTTATTACCGTCTCTTTCCCGGAAACGCCGAATGTTCCCCATCAGTGCGGCATCGCCCCAATTGAAACCACGCTGATGGTTGACGACTATCTTCGCCAGCGCGGCGTACGTAATCAGGTTGAGATTGTTTATACCTATCCGACCGTCGCGCAGCTGCTGCGAAACTGTCTGTTCCTGCAGCGTCCGGTTGGAGAGGCGCTAGGCGATATTTTTGCTGCCAAAGGAATACAGCACCAGCGCGGCTTTACCTTAAGCCATGTCGATCCTGACAGCAAAATTGCCTATTCCGCCGAGGGCGACTCGCAGAACTTCGACATCCTGATGGCAACGCCTCCCATCAGAGCGGTCGAAGCGGTGCGTAATACGGGACTCAGTGAGGTTCAGAAC
>NZ_RZOL01000965.1:0-420 GCF_004022985.1 Mesorhizobium sp. M7A.F.Ca.ET.027.02.1.1
CCCCGCAGTGGTTTAAACGGATGGAGCGCTGGTTGGGCGACAGCAGCCTGCAGCCGCTGGTGAACATCGCGAAGCAGCATGAAACCACCTACGGTGCGATGCAGCGTTTCATTGAAAAACCGCCGGGTAAGCTGCGTATTTTTGAAATCTATCCGCCTAAGCCGCTGCTGAGCATGGCCCTGGGCAGCCGCGTTCCTGCGCTGCGCATGGATTACAAAACGGGGCGGCTGTGCGGGCGCTATTTCCTGGCGACGGTGGGCAAAATGCTGGCGGAGCAACCGCCGCTTCATCGCCATAAACGCATTATTATGCCGCCTGCGATTGTCGCCAACGACGCCCTGACGATGCCGCTGGTGGATATTCCGCAGGCGAATGACGCTTTACTGGATAACGAGGATCTGGCGTGACGCACCGCTTTGT
>NZ_RZOL01000966.1:0-419 GCF_004022985.1 Mesorhizobium sp. M7A.F.Ca.ET.027.02.1.1
GGGAAAAACCGCTCGCCTCGGTGAAAAATGCGGTAAATAAGTGGCAGCTGCCGTACCGGGTGGTGACGGATAACAACTACCAAATCTGGAACGCGTTCGGGAACCAGTACTGGCCAGCGCATTACTATTTCGATGCAAAAGGCCAGCTGCGCTATACCGCCTTTGGCGAAGGCGATTATGAGCAGCAGGAAAAGGTTATTCAGCAGCTGCTCAAAGAGGCCCGTTCATAGCCCCGGTCAGGGCTGACGCTGAGCCACAATAAACAGCCGCGGAAAGGCCAGCAGTATCTGCCCGTTTTCCTGGAGTGGATACTGCTCTTCCAGCAGTTCATGGTAGCGTTTCAGGAACCGTTTCTGCTCGCTCTCATTCAGTTCCTGGAGCCACGGGCGCAAACCGGTGGCGCTTACCCAGTCAATAAT
>NZ_RZOL01000967.1:0-414 GCF_004022985.1 Mesorhizobium sp. M7A.F.Ca.ET.027.02.1.1
GGAAGGCCGATGCCGGCCGCCTGCCCTCGATGCGGCTGGCCGCACTGCGTGACCTGCGCCATCCGATGTCCGTCGACCTCTGGGTCGACAGCGTCGCCCGCCACGCCAAGATCATCCTGGTGCGCATCCTCGGCGGCTACGACTGGTGGCGCTACGGCTGCGACCAGCTCGCCTCGACTGCCCGCGAACGCGGCATAAAGCTGGCGCTGCTGCCCGGCGAATGCCGCGACGAGGATTTGCGCCTGATCGAAGCCTAGACGCTGCCGCGCGAAGAGTTGGACGGCCTGCTCGACTATTTCCGCGAGGGCGGCCCGGCGAATATGAGCGCGCTGGTGCGGAGGCTGGCGCGGCTGGCGGGGTCGGATGCGGCTGTTGCTGAGCCGGTTGCCGTGCCGAAAGTTGGCTACTACGAGC
>NZ_RZOL01000968.1:0-413 GCF_004022985.1 Mesorhizobium sp. M7A.F.Ca.ET.027.02.1.1
ATTCTCAAGATCATCGGCCGCGTCCGCTGCAACATCGTCATTTCAGGCGGTACCGGCTCGGGCAAGACGACGCTGCTCAATTGCCTGACCAACTACATCGACCGCGACGAACGCGTCATCACCTGCGAGGACTCGGCCGAACTGCAATTGCAGCAGCCGCATGTCGTGCGCCTGGAAACCCGCCCGCCCAACCTCGAGGGCGAGGGTGAGGTGACCATGCGCGATCTGGTCAAGAACTGCCTGCGCATGCGGCCCGAGCGCATCATCGTCGGTGAAGTGCGCGGACCTGAAGTGTTCGACCTTCTGCAGGCGATGAACACCGGCCATGACGGCTCGATGGGCACGATCCACTCGAACAGCCCGCGCGAATGCCTGAACCGCATCGAATCGATGATCGCGATGGGCGGCTACAC
>NZ_RZOL01000969.1:0-412 GCF_004022985.1 Mesorhizobium sp. M7A.F.Ca.ET.027.02.1.1
ATCGTAGTTTGGTGGTCGCGCCATATCGGCTCCTTTTCACTGCCTTGCGGCTCTGGTCCTGCCTAGGAGCATTAGCCGTCAAACACAACAGCTGAAGCGATAGTGCGTCGATGATGGCCAGGCTTGCAAGATGTGCGTTGCAATGAAGAGGCCAGGTTCATCATTGCGGCGGCCGATACCTATCGCCATCGATTTGCCGGTCAGATGCCGCTTCGGTCAATCACCAGATCGGCGGCACCGAAACGGTCCTTTGCCGTCAGCTGCTGGTGCCAGTAGGGATAGAGCAAGGGTGGCCGGCTGACCGCGTCGAGGCGCTCGCGCTCCTCGCCGGAGAGCATCAGGCTTGCCGCCGCGATGTTGTCCCGGAACTGCGTTTCCGTCCTGCCGCCGATCACCAGCGAACTGACGGCCG
>NZ_RZOL01000096.1:0-17249 GCF_004022985.1 Mesorhizobium sp. M7A.F.Ca.ET.027.02.1.1
AGGTTCGGATACGAGCTTTCGCGCATCGAGCCGCAGCGTTCCAGCCAGGACGAATTGCGCGGCGCGGTCGATGATTTCCGCCGCGACGGCCAGGTGGTGCGCGAGGATCGCGACCGCGTCGGCGGCCTGTTCGATCTCGCCGAGCTCGAAGTCTCCGACATCATGGTCCACCGCACCAATATGCGCTCGGTCAATGCCGACAATGCGCCGGAAGCGGTGGTGCGCGAGATTTTGCAAAGCCCGCACACCCGCATGCCGCTGTGGAAAGGCTCGCTCGACAACATCGTCGGCGTGCTGCATGCAAAGGATCTGCTGCGCGCCTTGAACGAAGTCGGCAACGACTTCTCCAGGATCGATGTGATGAAGATCGCCTCGAAACCATGGTTCGTGCCCGACACCACGACCTTGCAGGAACAACTCAACGCCTTCCTTCGCCGCAAGGCGCATTTCGCCGTCGTGGTCGACGAATATGGCGAGGTCGAAGGGCTGGTGACGCTGGAGGACATTATCGAGGAGATCGTCGGCGAGATCGCTGACGAGCATGATGTCGACATACAGGGCGTCAAGCAGGAGGCCGACGGCTCCGTGGTCGTCGACGGTACGGTGCCCATCCGTGATCTCAACCGGGCTCTCGACTGGAACCTGCCGGATGAGGAGGCCACCACCATTGCCGGCCTCGTCATCCACGAGACGCAATCGATCCCCGAGGAGAAGCAGGCTTTTACGTTCCACGGCAAGCGCTTCATCGTCATGAAACGCGACAAGAACCGGATCGCAAGGCTGAGGATCAGGCCAGCCGGCGACACCTGATACGTGCAGGGAGGCCGGGGCACGTCATCCGGCGATCTGGCTTGTCGAGCGTTCGTGGATCGTCGCGCCGGTCTCTGCATCTATGGCCGCCAGGCTGACTTCATAACCCCAAAGCCTGCGGATGTGACGAAGCGTGGCGTCGCGGCTGGCATCCTCGAGCAGGATGCCGTCATTGACCTTGTGCTGCAGGCGCAAATGGCGGTCGCCGAGCAGATCGACATCCACCACCTGAATGTCCGGCCGGTTCGCGCCGAGATCATAGCTGTTGGCGAGCGTGGCGCGTATCTTGGCGTAGCCGCGCTCGTCGTGGATCGAGGCGACCAGACAATGCGGTTGGTCGGCAGCGTCGCCAAGCACAAAAAACCGCCATTTCCGGATCAAGGCGGGACTGAGGTACTGGCGGATGAAGGATTCGTCGCGGTGCTCGGCCCAGGCGTCAAGCAGGACCTCGCGCCAGTTGCCCTGGCCAGCGATGTCGGGGAACCAATCGCGGTCCTCAGCCGTGGGTTTGGTCGAAATGCGCTGAATGTCCTGCATCATGTCGAGGCCGAGAGCATAGGGGTTGATGCCTGAAAAACGCGGATCGTCGAACGCCGGCTGAAAGACCACGTTGGAATGATTGCGCAGGATTTCGAGCATGGCGCCTTCGCTGATCTGGCCGCGGTCGAACAGCATGTTCATCAGCGTATAGTGCACGAACGTGGCGCAGCCCTCGTTCATCACCTGTGTTTGCCGTTGCGGGTAAAAATATTGCGCGATGACCCGAACGATCCTGATGATCTCACGCTGCCAGGGCTCCAGGACCGGGCTGTTCTTTTCCAGGAAATAGAGCAGGTTTTCCTCAGGCAGGTTTAGCGATTTCTTCCGCTCCGGGTCCTGGCCCTTGTCGTTGGCCGCTTGCTGCGAAGGCGGCAGCGTACGCCACAAGTCGTTGTAGGAGCGCTCCTCGTATTCGAGACGCTCGCGAATTCCTTCGCGCTGCCGTTCCGACGACAGCCTCGGCGGCCGGTGATAGCGAAACACGCCCTGATCCATCAGCGCGTGGGCGGAATCGAGCACAGCCTCGACGGCGGCGAGGCCGTGCCGCTCCTCGCAACGGACTATGTAGCCCTTGGCGAAGTCCAGGTAGCCGAGGATCGCACCTGCATCCGTCCATTGTTTGAACAATTGATTGTTCTTGAAGAAATGATTGTGCCCGAGAGCTGCATGGGCCGTCACCAAGGCCTGCAGGGCCATGGTGTTTTCCTCCATCAGATAGACGATGCAGGGATTGGAATTGATGACCAGTTCATAAGCAAGCCCTCGCCCGCCCTTGCGATAGAGCAGATCCTGGTGGAGGAAATGTTTGCCGAAAGACCAGTGACGGTACATCAATGGCATGCCAATGGACGAATAGGCGTCGAGCATCTGTTGCGAAGAGATGATCTCCATCTGAACGGGATAGGTGTCCAGATGAAGCTCTTCGACCGCAAGTGCCTCGATCGCGTCATAGGCCCGCGACAATGTTTTGAAATCCCAGTCGGACCCTGAAAAAAGCAGGCTGGATTTGCTGGCTTGTCTGACCATCGGGAACCCTCATGCCCGCTTGAGGGAGACCGGCTGCCTGCCGAAAAGCTGGCGAAAGACCGGGTAGATATCGGCGGGCGTAGCGATGCGGCTCATCTGGAAGTTCGGCCATTTCTGGTCGATGGCGTTATAGGCACGCCACAGCGATGTCCCGTTTTCGGTCGAGCCGAAAATATGGGCTTCACGCTCGTCGATGATCTCGACATAGGCAAAATACTGGCACAGCCGCATGAGCTCGCCGTTGAGAAGCGAAATGCATCGCTCTGAATCGCCGGCGAAATTGTCGCCGTCCGAGGCCTGGGCAGCATAGATATTCCAGTCGTGGGCCGGGTAGCGGCTCGCGATAATACGGTGCATTTCCTCCAGCGCGGTGGAAACGACAGTGCCGCCGCTTTGGGTGTTGTAGAAAAATGTCTCCTCGTCGACCTCCTGAGCCAGGTGCGTGTGGCGGATGAAGACAATCTCGATGCGGTCGTAGCGTCGTTTCAAGAACAGGTGCAGCAAGACGAAGAAGCGCTTGGCCAGATCCTTCTCGCGCTCGCCCATGGACCCGGACACGTCCATCAGACAGAACATGACGGCATTGGCGTTCGGCACCGGCCGGGAATCGAAGCGGTTGAAGCGGATGTCGACCGGATCGACATAGGCAATGCGTCGGCGGCGTCGTTCCAGCCGGTCAAGCTCTTCGCGCAATGCCGCGATACGCCGGCGCGCGTCGGCGCTGTATGGCGCCTCCTCGAGCGAGGCGATTTCCTCGAGGATCGCATCCAGTTCGACCTGCTTGGGGCGCCTCAGCGCAATGCGGCGGCCGTGGCTGTTGCGCATCGTGCGGCCGACATTGATGTTGGTCGGCGAACCGGTGGCGGCGAAGCCCGCCCTACGCGGCTTGAAGGCAAGGATCTCCTTGAGGTTGAGCTTGACCATGTCGGGGAGTTCGAGATCCTCGAAGAAAAGATCGAGCACTTCCTCGCGCGACAGTACGAAACGAAAGTCGTCCTCGGATGCCTTGTTTCCCGGGGACGACGCTCCCCCGCCGCCTCCGCCGGGCTTGGGGATCAGGTCTCCAGCGGAGAAATGCCTGTTGCCCGGCAAGATGTGCTGGCGCCTGCCGCTGTCGCGGGCGTTGTTGAAGCTCGGCTCGCTTGTGCCTCTTTCGGGCATGCGCACGGCGTGCTCGGAGTCCGCGTCGGCGATCCTGCCGGTGCGGATCTGGTCGCGTATGCTCCGTTTCAATTCCTCGCGCGCGCGTCGCAGGAAGCGCTGGCGATTGCCGAGGCTCTTGTCTTTCGGGTTCAGGCGGCGGTCGATGAAGATCGGCATGGAACCATCCGGGTTCTCTAACCCGCCCTGTTCACCCGCATGTACCAGTCCACAAGGCGACGAACCTGCCGCTCGGTGTAGCCGCGCTCGACCATCCGCTGCACGAATTCATTGTGCCGCTTTTCCGTGACGCTGTCCTGCTTGGAGCCGAAACTGATCACCGGCAGGAGGTCCTCGACCTGGCCGAACATGCGTTTCTCGATGACTTCCCGCAGCTTTTCGTAACTTGTCCACGCCGGGTTGCGGCCATGGTTTCTTGCACGGGCGCGCAGCGTGAATTTCACCACCTCATTGCGGAAATCCTTGGGATTGGCGATGCCGGCCGGTTTTTCGACCTGCGAAAGCTCGTTGTCCAAAACCTCGCGGTTGAGGATCTGGCCGGTGTCGGGATCCTTGTAGTCCTGGTCTTCGATCCAGGCGTCGGCATAGGCGATGTAGCGGTCGAAAAGATTCTGGCCGTACTCGCTGTACGATTCCAGATAGGCTTTCTGGATCTCATGGCCGATGAACTCGGCATACCGCGCGGCCAGCTCGGACTTGATGAACTCCAGATAGGCGGCTTCCGTCTCCTTCGGAAACTGTTCGCGCTTGATCGCCTCCTCCAGGATGTACATGAGGTGCACGGGGTCGGCGGCCACCTCTTCGGTGTCGTAGTTGAAGGTCTGCGACAGGATCTTGAAGGCAAAGCGCGTGCTGACGCCGGCCATGCCCTCGTCGACGCCGGCGGCGTCCCGATATTCCTGAACCGACTTTGCCTTGGGGTCGACCTCCTTGAGGTTCTCGCCATCATAGGCGCGCATCTTGGTGTAGAGCGGCGAGTTGTCGTGCTCGGCCAAGCGGGTCGAGACGGTAAACCGGCTGAGGATGTCCAGCACCTCTGGAGCGCAAGGACTGGCGGCCAATTCGCTCTCCCGCAGCAGTTTCTCGTAGATCCGCCGCTCTTCGGTTATCCGCAGGCAATACGGCACCTTGACCACGAGGATGCGATCGAGAAAAGCCTCATTGTTCTTGTTGTTCTTGAACTGCAGCCATTCCGACTCATTGGAATGGGCCACGATGATTCCCTGGTAGGGAAAGGCGCCGAAATTTTCGGTGCCGTTGTAGCTGCCTTCCTGGGTGGCGGTCAGCAGCGGATGCAGGACCTTGATAGGCGCCTTGAACATTTCGACGAATTCAAGCAGCCCCTGGGTGGTCCGGTTCAGTCCGCCACTATAGGAATAGGCGTCCGGATCGGATTGGCTGAAGTTTTCCAATTGCCGGATGTCCACCTTGCCGACCAGGGCCGAAACGTCCTGATTGTTCTCGTCGCCGGGCTCGGTCTTGGCGATGCCGATCTGGCGCAGTCGCGACGGCATCAGCTTGACGACGCTGAACTTGGAAATGTCGCCGGAAAGTTCGTCGAGGCGCTTGGCCGCCCATGGCGAAATGAGCCCATTCAACCGGCGTCGGGCAATGCCGTATTTGTCCTCCAGCAGGTCGCCCATGCGATCAGGATGGAAAAGACCAAGCGGCGATTCGAAAACCGGGCTGACCTGATTACCGACCTTCAGCGTGTAGATCGGGCGCTGTTCCATCAATTTCTTCAGACGCTCGGCAAGGGAGGATTTGCCGCCGCCCACGGGGCCGAGCAAATAGAGGATTTGCTTGCGCTCCTCGAGCCCCTGGGACGCATAGCGAAAATAGCCGGCGATGCGCTCGATTGTGTCCTCCATGCCATAGAAATCGGCAAAGGAGGGGTACACTTTCAGGGTCCGATTGGAGAATATGCGGCCGAGCCGCTCATCCTTGCTGGTGTCGACCAGGTTCGGCTCGCCGATCGCCTCGACCATTCGTTCAGGCGCCGAGGCATACATCGACTTGTCCTCGCGGCAGGCAAGGAGATATTGCTGGATGCTGATCTCTTCCTGCGCCGCGTTGGTGTAAATTTCCGAAAACAGATCGAAGACGTCAGACTGGTTCTCTCGCATGATGCTTTTGCCCTCGGAGCCGCTGTGGCTTCCATTCGGCTCACCTCGCATTCAACTGTCGGGGGGTACCGTTTGTTCCCTTCATATGAAGAGGTGGCTGCGATCGTAAGATTCGAGGCCACTCCGAGATCAAGGCGCTCGGTGCGGAGCGGCATTCAGCGCGGGTAGCGGGTGTGTTGCGAATCCCTGACTGGACGGCTGGGGCCGCCGCGTGCAGTCTTGCCTCGCCAGGAGACAATGATGATCGATCGACGAAGCCTGATCATGGCCTCGGTGGCGGCGATGCTGCCGTTGGAAGCATCGGCCGCGTCGGAAACACGCCGACCCACGCCAAAGACCTTCGACTACGGGCCGGCCAAGCTCGACATCTATGCGCCCGATGGGGCAATCGGCCTGCCGGTCGTGGTTTTCGTTCATGGCGGTACCTGGCAGTTTGGCAAACGCAGTCAGGTCGACGCCAAACCGGCTTTTCTGCTCGCCAACGGCTTTTGCTTCGTCTCCATCGATTATCGCATGTTGCCGCAGGCCGATGTCGCCACCCAGGCCGGTGACGTCGAAAAGGCCTACGCCTACATCAGGGCCAACATCGCCCGGCATGGCGGCGATCCAAACCGCATCGTTGGCATGGGCCATTCGGCCGGCTGCCATCTGATTGCGCTGACCGGCATGCGCGGCGGATTGCCCGGCATAGCTGCGCTCATTCTCGACGATACCAGGGCCTATGATCTTGCAGCACTTGCCAGGAAGGGCGGCATGGTGCGGGCCTATGCCCGCGTCTTTTCCAATCCCGCGCAATGGGCGGCACTGTCGCCGGCCAGCCATGTCGACGGCCGCAAGCCCCCGCCGACGTTCATTGCCTATTCGCGCGCCCCTGGCCGGAGTGAGGACTCCAAGGCCTTTGCCGAGCGCCTGCGCGCGACGGGCACCCAGGTCACGCTGTTCGACGGCAGCGCCTACACGCATATGTCGATCAATCGCGATTTCGGCGAGGACGGCGATGCGCTGACCGCGGCCGCGCTGGCATTCCTGAAATCGACGGTTGGCTGATCCTTACGGCACTGGATCAGATCAAAAGTGGCGGCGGGATATTGCTGTGCGGGCGCGCCCGGGTGCAAGTGCTCTTCGATCGTGAGCGGGAGGGAATTGCATGAACGGCGCCGATGTCCTGTGTGACGTGCTTCTGGCCAATGATGTGACGGTCTGCTTTGCCAATCCCGGCACCTCCGAAATGCATTTCGTTGCAGCACTTGACCGCAAGCCGAAAATGCGTTGCGTGCTCGGGCTGTTCGAGGGCGTGGTGACGGGTGCCGCCGATGGCTATGCGCGGATGACCGATCGGCCGGCCGCGACGCTGCTGCATACCGGTCCCGGCCTGGCCAACGGGCTCGCCAACATGCACAATGCCCGGCGTGCCTTCAGCCCGATGATCAACATCGTCGGCGACCACGCCTCTTACCATCTGCCGCTCGATGCCCCGCTCACCAGCGATATCGAGAGCCTTGCGGCGCCGATGTCCAACTGGGTCGGCCGCGTCAAGGGCTCGGCCGATATCGTGCCGGCAGCTGAAGCAGCCTTTCGTGCCTCGCTGACACCGCCCGGCGTCGCGACGATGATCCTGCCGGCGGATGCCGCCTGGGGCGCAGTCGACGCGGTTTCGGTCGGCAAGGTGAAGCTGGTGCCAGCGCCGGCCGTCGATATGGACGCCGTGCGCAAGGTCGCCGCGGCGATCCGTACCGCTCCGGGCCGGGCAGGCATGATCGTTCGCGGAAAGGCCGCACGCGCCGATGGGCTCGCCATCGCCGGGCAGATTTCGACGGGCAGCGATGTCCGCCTGTTCGGCGAGGTTCTGATCGCACGGATGCAACGCGGGCGCGGGCGTGTCGCGCCGACCCGCATTCCCTATCCGGTCGATGCGGCGATGGCTGTGCTCAGGGATGTCGATGTTCTGATCCTGGTCGGCGCGAAGGAGCCGGTTGCCTTCTTCGCCTATCCGGGGAAACCGGGACGGCTCGTCCGGGAAGGCTGCGAGGTGCTGACACTGGCCGCCCATGGCGACGATCTGCATGCGGCGCTGGAGGCGCTTCGCGACGAACTTGGCATCAAGCCGTCACAACAACAGGTGCTCGCGGCCGCTTTTCCCGACGAGGCAACGCCGAACGGCAAGCTGACGGAAGATGCCATCGCGCTGTCGGTGGCGCGGAAACTGCCGGCCGATGCGATCGTTTGCGATGAAGCGGTCACCTCGGCCAGGCGTTTCTTCGCGCTGTCGGCCTTTGCAGCGCCGCACGACTACATGATGGGCACGGGCGGATCGATCGGCGGCGGCATCCCGATGGCGACCGGGGCGGCAATCGCCTGTCCGGACCGCAAGGTGATCAACCTCGAAGCCGACGGCAGCGGCATGTACACGGTACAGGGATTGTGGACGCAGGCGCGGGAAAAGCTCGACGTGGTGACGATCGTGTTTTCCAATCGAACCTATGCAATCCTGCATGGCGAGATGAAGAATGTCGGCGTGGGCGCGATCGGCGAGAACGCCAGGCGCATGCTCGACCTCGACCATCCCTCGCTCGACTGGGTGTCGCTGGCCAAAGGCATGGGCGTGGAGGCGGCTCGCGCCGATACGTGCGAGCGCTTCGAGGCGCTGCTGGACAGCGCGCTGTCACGGCGCGGGCCGTTCCTCATCGAAGCGGTGCTCTGAGCGCGGCGAAAAACGATCGGCGGAACCGAGCTACCAGCGGGTCTTTTCGCCGGGAGCCGCCGGTTCGATCGCCAGCGCGTGCACGCCGGCCTTCAATTCGTCGGCAAGCAGTTCATTGACGGCGCGGTGACGGTCGATGCGGCTCATGCCGGCAAAGGCGGAAGCGACGACGCGGACGCGAAAATGCGTCTCGCCGGTGCCGTCATAAGTGCCGTGATGGTCGGAGCCGTGATGGTGGTGGCCGGCATGGAGATGGCTCTCGTTGATGATAACCAGCCTGTCCGGCGAAAATGCCTTATTGAGCTTGTCTTCCATGGTCGCCTGTATGGACATCGCCATCTCCCTTCACCACATATCGCTGGCGTCTCGGCCTGGAAACCGAAAATCGGTTTCGCAAGGGGCCGCCGCCGAGCAACAAAATCCGCCATTCGCCTGCTTTATGCCGCGATTCAGCGGTTAGGGCGATGATCGCGAAAATGTCAATTCTTGTTTCGCATCTGCGAACGCCCCATAAATGGGTAAGATGAAGCCGTACCCCAAATATTTCGAGAAGATTCGCGTCCGCCCCGACAAGGACGCGGAGCTGAAGTCGCACTCGCCGATCTGCCAGTGGGACGGCTGCAAGGAAGCGGGCACCCATCGTGCGCCGGTCGGGCGCATGAAGGAAGGCGAGTATTTCCACTTCTGCTTCGATCATGTGCGCGAGTACAACAAGGGCTTCAACTACTTTTCCGGCGTGCCGGACACCGAGGTCGCGCGCTTCCAGAAGGAAGCCATGACCGGGCACCGGCCGACCTGGAAAATGGGCGCCAACGGAGCCTCGACGCGATCGTCGCCCGATATGGCCCAGATGCGTTCCGGCCGGGCCGGCTACTATAACCGCATGCGCGACCCGTTCGACCTGTTCAAGGGACCGAAGGATCCGCGCGAGGCGCGCGAGCGCAAGGCCAAGCCGCTTGAGGCCAAGGCGCTGGAAACGCTTGGTCTTGATACAAAGGCGACTGGCAAGGAGATCAAGGCGCGCTATAAGGAACTGGTGAAACTGCACCATCCGGATGCGAATGGTGGCGACAGAGGTTCGGAAGACCGGTTCCGCGATGTGCTGCAGGCCTATCGCGTGCTCAAACAGGCGGGCCTGTGCTGAGCGGCCATACGGTTCGTGTCGTTTTCCAACTTTCATAAGGTTGGAAAAGGCTCTAAGACCGCCCCCGGACAAAATCGATTGCCGGCGAAATCAGACGTTTCGCCCGTGGAGACGTTGAGAGATATGAACAAGGTCGATCGTGACATCGCCAACCTGCCCGACACGACGGTGTCGGTGAAGGAGAAATTCGGCTTCGAGTCCAAGATGGTGGTGCCGGCCTATTCGGTGACATCGGAGCATGTGCCGGACATCGATCCGGACTATCTGTTCGACAAGAACACGACGATGGCGATCCTTGCGGGCTTTGCCTACAACCGCCGCGTCATGGTGTCGGGCTATCACGGCACCGGCAAGTCGACCCATATCGAACAGGTCGCCGCTCGCCTCAACTGGCCTTGCGTGCGCGTCAACCTCGACAGCCATGTCAGCCGTATCGATCTCGTCGGCAAGGACGCGATCGTCGTCAAGGACGGTTTGCAGATCACCGAATTCCGCGACGGCATCCTGCCCTGGGCCTACCAGCACAATGTCGCGCTGTGCTTCGACGAGTACGATGCCGGCCGTCCGGATGTGATGTTCGTCATCCAGCGCGTGCTGGAATCGTCGGGCCGGCTGACGCTGCTCGACCAGAGCCGGGTCATTCGCCCGCATCCGGCCTTCCGGCTGTTCTCGACCGCAAACACGGTCGGCCTTGGCGACACCACCGGCCTCTATCACGGCACCCAGCAGATCAACCAGGCGCAGATGGACCGCTGGTCGATCGTCACCACGCTGAACTATTTGCCGCACGACAACGAAGTCGCCATCGTGCTGGCCAAGGCCAAGCACTATCGCGACGGCAAGGGCAAGGACATCGTCAACAAGATGGTGCGCGTCGCCGACATGACGCGCTCGGCCTTCATCAACGGCGATCTGTCGACCGTGATGAGCCCGCGCACGGTGATCACATGGGCCGAGAATGCCGAGATATTCGGCAATATCGGCATGGCGTTCCGGCTGACCTTCCTCAACAAATGCGACGAACTGGAGCGCTCGGTGGTGGCCGAGTTCTATCAGCGCGCCTTCGGCGAGGATCTGCCCGAGAGCGCCGCCAACGTGGTGCTGGGCTAAGCAGGGTCTCGATGGCGGGTCCGGGCGACAACACGCGCAACAAGTCGAAGACGGGGTCTGAAGCCGATAGCTTCAAGCGCGCCGTCACCGTCTGCATGCGCGCCATTGCCGGCGACAAGGAACTGGAGGTCGGTTTCGCCAAGGACCGGCCGGCGCTCGCCGGCAGCCGCGCGCGCTTGCCGGAGCTGCCCAAGAAGGCATCGAAGACCGATATTGCGATCACCCGCGGCCTCGGCGATTCCATGGCGCTGAAGCGCGCCTGCCATGATGTGCGCATCCACACCAAGCTGGCGCCGGAAGGCAAGGCGGCCCGCGCCATCTATGACGCGGTCGAGCAGGCTCGCGTCGAGGCGATAGGCTCACGCGCCATGCAGGGCGTTGCCGACAATATCGGCTCGATGCTGGAGGACAAATACGCCAAGGCCAACCTCGTCGACATCAAGGACAAGGCCGACGCGCCGATCGAGGAAGCTCTTGCCCTGATGGTCCGCGAGAAGCTGACCGGCCGCCCGGTCCCGAAAAGCGGCGAGCGGCTGGTCGAACTCTGGCGCCCTTGGGTCGAGGAGAAGGCCAAGGCCGACCTCGACGGATTGTCGGCCAAGCTCGGCGACCAGCAGGCGTTCGCCCGGGTCGTGCGCGAGATGCTCGCCTCCATGGAAATGGCCGAGGAACTTGGCGACGACCAGGAGACGGAAGATTCCGAGGACAATGACGACAACCAGCCGCAAGGCGAGGAGCAGAGCGAGGAGGGTGGCGAAGAGGATTCCGGCTCCGAGCAGTCGCAGTCCGAGGATGCCGAAGCTTCGGCCGATGACGAGCAGTCGGCCGAGACGGAAGCCTCCGATGCCACCGCCGACGATCTGTCCGACGATGACGACGCCGATGCCGAAACACCCGGCGAGGCGCGCCGTAACGACAATCCCTTCACCAATCTGCCGAAGGAAATCGACTACAAGGTCTTCACCACGGCTTTCGACGAGACGGTCGGCGCCGAGGAACTGTGCGAAGAAGAAGAACTCGACCGGCTGCGCGCCTTCCTCGACAAGCAGCTGGCCAATCTGTCCGGCGTCGTTGGGCGGCTGGCCAACCGGCTACAGCGCCGGCTGATGGCGCAGCAGAACCGCTCCTGGGATTTCGACCTGGAAGAAGGTTACCTCGACCCGGCAAGGCTGGTGCGGGTCGTCATCGACCCGATGCAGCCGCTGTCGTTCAAGCAGGAGCGCGACACCAAATTTCGCGACACGGTGGTGACGCTGGTGCTCGACAATTCCGGCTCGATGCGCGGCCGGCCGATCACGGTCGCGGCAACCTGCGCCGACATCTTGGCGCGCACGCTGGAGCGTTGCGGCGTCTCGGTCGAGATCCTCGGCTTCACGACACGGGCGTGGAAGGGCGGGCAGGCGCGCGAGAAATGGCTGAAGGATGGCAAGCCGCCGAATCCTGGCCGGCTCAACGATCTGCGCCACATCATCTACAAGTCCGCCGACCATCCATGGCGGCGGGCACGGCGCAATCTCGGCCTGATGATGCGCGAAGGCCTGCTCAAGGAAAATATCGACGGCGAGGCGCTGCTGTGGGCGCACAACCGGCTGATCGCCCGGCCCGAGCAGCGCAAGATCCTGATGATGATCTCGGACGGCGCGCCGGTCGACGATTCGACGCTGTCGGTCAATCCGGGCAACTATCTCGAGCGCCATCTGCGCGCCGTCATCGAGCTGATCGAGACGCGTTCGCCGGTGGAACTGCTGGCCATCGGCATCGGCCACGACGTCACGCGCTACTACCGCCGCGCTGTCACCATCGTCGATGCCGAGGAACTGGCCGGCGCCATGACCGAGCAACTGGCTTCGCTGTTCGCCGAGGAAAGCGCGAAGGATACGCGACGCGGCGGTGGTATGCGGCGCGCCGGATGATTTCCAGGCGCGGCGGGTTTCGGCAGACGCTTTTCGCCGCCATCGTCCTGCTTTCCGGCGTGGCTTCGGCGGCAGCCGGTTCGGCTGACTCTGGTTCTGTCGAACCGGTCGAAATCTCGGCCCGCCCGATCACCCAATTCCACATTGGCCGTGCCGACAAGCAGTTCGGCGCTTTCGAATTCGTCGGCGGGCTGGAGATGACCTCGCCGACACGCGATTTCGGCGCGCTGTCAGCCTTCCGCTTCCTGAAAGCCGGCGGTGACTTCATCGGCGTTGCCGACACCGGCTTCTGGTTCTTCGGCACGGTGGTCCGCGACGCGGAAAAGCGACCCTCCGGCATCCAGAATTTCCGCATGCAGCAGATGGTGGACCAGACCGGCCGGCCGATCGACAGGAAATGGGAGGTCGATGCGGAAGGTCTCGCGGTCAAGGACGGCATCGCCACCGTCGGCTTCGAGCGCAGCCACCGCGTCGCCCAGTTCAAGATCGACCCCAACGACATGAAGGCGCCGTTCAAGCCGCTGGATTTCGTCGTGCCGGCCCGCGAGCTGCGCCAGAATCGCGGCTTCGAGACCGTCACCCACGCCAATGCCAACGGCCAGCATGAGGGCGGCCTGGTCGTGGTCTCCGAGAAGAGCCTGGACAAGGCCGGCAACATCTATGCCGCCATCATCGAAGGGCCGCACAAGGGCGTCTTCACCGTCAAGCGCAATGGCGATTTCGACATCACCGACGGCGCCTTCCTGCCCGATGGTGATCTGTTGCTTCTGGAGCGCAGTTTCTCGATGGCCAGCGGCGTCAAGATGCGGCTGCGGCGCATCTACGGCGAAAGCGTCGAGAAGGGCGCGGTCGCCGACGGGCCGGTGCTGCTGGAGGCCGACATGGACTACCAGATCGACAATATGGAAGGGCTCGACGTCTGGAGCCGCGACGACGGCGCGCTGATGGTGTCGCTGATCTCCGACGACAACCACTCGATCCTGCAGCGCAACCTCTATCTGGAATTCATTCTCCACCAGGATTGAGCCAGCCGGCTTACGTCCTGTTGGCGATCCAGATGACATGGCGGGCGCCGCGCTTGCCGTTGGCGCGCGTACTGACCTCTTCGACCGCGAAGCCTGCCTGCTTCAGCCGCCGCGTGAAGCCGCTGTCGGGGCCTTGCGACCACACCGCCAGCACGCCGCCGGGTTTCAGGGCGCTGCGTGCGGCTGCGAGGCCTTGCACGCTGTAAAGTGCGTCGTTGGATTTGTGGACGATGCCTTCCGGGCCGTTGTCGACATCGAGCAGGATGGCGTCCCAGGCCGCGGGCCGCGACCGGATCAACTGCCCGACATCGGTTTCCTGGATGGTGACGCGAGGATCGTCGAGACAGCCGTCAAAGATTTCGGCCATCGGGCCACGTGCCCAGGCGACGACGGCGGGCACCAGTTCGGCGACGACAATTCCGGCATCATTGGCCAATTCTGTGAGTGCGGCGCGCAAGGTAAAACCCATGCCAAGCCCACCGATCAGGATTGTGGGCCGGCTATGGCCGGCAATCCGCTCACAGGACAGTTTTGCCAGCGCTTCCTCGGAACCGCTGAGGCGGCTGTTCATGAGCTCGTTGGTGCCCAGCATGATCGAGAATTCGGTGCCGCGCCGCTTGAGGCGAAGTTCTTGTCCGCCGTCCGGGGTCTTTGCCGAATCGAGCTGAACCCACGGGATCATGATCTTTGTCCGACCATGATCTTTTCCGAAAATCGGGTCCCACTTTTCGGGATCATGGTTTAAGCCGCAACCGCGGGCTGGCTCCAGCGGGCCGCGAGCAGACGGTAGGGGATCAACGCCACCACGGCGATGATCAGCTTCACGCTGAGGTCGCCCAGCGCCCAGGAGATCCAACGCATCGCGTCGACATGGAACACGCCCATCAAGGGTGCGTTTTCCAACGCAAAGCCGTCGTTGGGACCAGCGAAGGCAAAGGCGGCCGAGAACGCGACGGTGAAGAACACGGCTGTGTCGAACACCGACCCGACCAGCGTGCCGACGATCGGCGCCCGCCACCAGCTCTGGCGGCGCAGCCGGTTGAAGACAGTCACATCGAGCAATTGCGCGGCAAGGAACGCCGCTCCGGACGCGGCCGCGATCCGCACCAGCCGGTCGGCGGCGGTCTCGAATTCGATCAGGCCGTGACGGAACAGGAAGGGCGGGACAAGGATCGAGCAGATCACCGCCGTCATGAAGCCGACAAAGACGATCCGGCGCGCCACAGTGGGGCCGTAACGGCGGTTGGCGAGGTCGGTGACCAGAAACGAGAAGGGATAGGTGAAGGCCCCCCAGGTCAGAAGGTCGGCCAGCGAGAGGCCGCCGATCTGGCCCTGCATCGGGAATTGCACGAGAATGTTCGATGCCACGACGACAAGCGTCATGGCGGCCACGAAGGGCAAGTATCGCGAGAAGAAAGTCATTTTTTTATCCTGGGTAATGGAACCAGCGGAACGTATTCCGAAATCGGATTACGCTAGCTTCGTAATTTAAGCATCGGGTTGCCGAAACCTTGCGGCTTCGATCCGATGCCTAGGCCAACAAGAGGTCGGCCAGAGGCCAACAAGAGGTTGGCCAGGGCGGTCGTCCCCCGCCTTTGAACTGTTTTAAGCGGCAGCCTGTTCGGCGGTCTTCTTGGCGATCTGCTTCTTCAGCAAACGGGCGCGCTGCGACAATTCCTTGACGTCGGCCTTGGCCAGGAAGGCGTCGAGGCCGCCGCGATGTTCGACCGAACGCAGCGCGTTGGCCGAAATGCGAAGACGCACGTTCTGGTTCAGCGCTTCCGAAATCAGCGTCACATTGACGAGGTTCGGCAGGAAGCGACGCTTGGTCTTGTTGTTGGCGTGGCTCACATTGTTGCCGGACATGACTGCCTTGGCAGTGAGTTCGCAGGTGCGGGACATTGTTCTAACCTTCAGTTCTCGGGGTCTGCCAAACACTCAAGCCCACGCCGGGTGGCGCGCGGTTCTGGTCAGGCGGCCTTATGGAAAAAGTTGGCGTTCCATAGTTGCATTTCGCCGAGGCGTCAAGCTCCAGCTTGCCTGCGGACACGCCCGGCATTTCATATTAAGGCCGGAATTCATCCTATAAGCGGTTCCATAGGGACATGCCAGACCGGAGTTGCCCACCTCCGGCCGAAAATCAAGGACCCGATCCCGCCATGCTTCGTTCGCCACATGCCCTTGTTGCCATGCTTGCCATAGCTTTGCCGTCCGCCGCGTCTGCTGCCTCGCCGCAGTCGTTCAAGGGCGAGTACACAGTGTCGTTCCTCGGCCTTTCGATAGCGAAATCAACGTTTTCCAGCCGCTATGAGAACGGCGCCTACGCGATCCAAGGCAGTGTCACCGCAGCCGGCCTCGCCAAGCTGTTCGACGATACGCGCGGCACGATCTCATCCAAAGGCACGATCGCGGGCAAGAAGATGGTGCCGCAGGCATTCCGCGCCGATTACACCTCCGGCAAGAAGGCATCGGTTGTCGATATCCGCTTTGCCAATGGCAGGGTCACCTCGACGAAGGTCGTGCCGGCGCCGGGCAAACGCGACCCCAAGAACTGGGTACCGCTCGGTGCCGGCGACCTGGCGTCGGTGCTCGATCCCATGGCCGCCACCGTCATTCATGCCGACAGTCTCGACCAGGTCTGCGGCCGCACGGTGAAGTTCTATGACGGCGAGATGCGTGCCGACCTGACGTTGACCTACGCGTCGAAAGGCACGATCTCGGTCCCAGGCTACAAGGGCGACACCGTCACCTGCCAGATGGGCTTCGAGCCGGTGGCGGGTTATCGCAAGGGCCGCAAGGCGCTCAACTATCTCAAGAACAAAAGCCGCATGATGGTGACGTTTGCACCGCTCGGCCAAACCGGCGTATATGCGCCGATCCGTGCCACGGTGGGCACGCAGATCGGCACCTTGACCATCAGCGCCGGGCGTTTCGAAGCCGTACAATAGCCAGGCGCGGAATTGGCGCGCCACTGGAGACAGAATGGGGCGCGCAACACTGATCGGCTTTTCGGCGGTCGCCATGTGGGCGTTGCTCGCACTGCTCACCGATGCGTCGGGCCAGGTGCCGCCGTTCCTCTTGTCGGCGATCACCTTCTCGATCGGCACCGGGGTCGGGCTCATCGCGCGGCTGTTCATGCCGGCACCCGACAAGAGCCAGAAGATACCGCCGCAGGTGTGGCTGATCGGCATTGCCGGCCTGTTCGGCTACCACTTCTTCTATTTCACCGCGCTGCGCAATGCGCCGGCGGTGGAGGCGAGCCTGATCGCCTATCTGTGGCCGCTGCTGATCGTGCTCGGCTCGGCGCTGATGCCGGGCGAAAAACTGGCGTGGAACCATGTCGTCGGCGCGCTGCTCGGCCTTGCCGGCACCGTGCTGATCGTCACCAAGGGTGGCGGGCTGGCCTTCGACGCCCGCTATTCCTTCGGCTATGCCATGGCTGCCGTCTGCGCCGTCCTGTGGTCGTCCTATTCGTTGTTGTCGCGGCGCTTCCCGTCGGTGCCGACCAGCATCGTCACCTGGTTCTGTGCTGCCACCGCGGTGCTGTCGCTCGCCTGCCACCTGGCGCTGGAACAGACCGTTCTGCCCGTCGGCGCCGGCCAGTGGCTGGCGGTGCTTGGTCTTGGCCTGATGCCGGTGGGCGCTGCCTTCTATGCCTGGGACATCGGCGTCAAGCGCGGCAACATCCAGGTG
>NZ_RZOL01000970.1:0-411 GCF_004022985.1 Mesorhizobium sp. M7A.F.Ca.ET.027.02.1.1
CAACAGGAGCCTGATCGTGACCGACGGCGCCGATTCGTATGGTATCAGCGCCAACTCGATCGGCGGCGGTGGTGGTGTCGGCGGCTCGGCGACATCGGGCGTATTGGGTAAATATGCGATCGGTGGGGCGCTTGGCGGGGCAGGCGGCGGCGGTGGCAGCGCTTTCCAAGTCGACGTCTTCAATCTCGCCACGGCCGGCATCTGGACCCAGCAGGAGCGTTCCATCGGCATCTTCGCACAGTCGGTGGGTGGCGGCGGTGGCGCCGGTGGCGCCGGCGAAAGCACCGGTCACACCGATGAATCGGAAGTCAGTGTCAACCTGTCACTGGGCGGGTCCGGCAACGTTGGCGGTAACGGTGGCAAGGTCAATGTCGAAAACAGCGGCTGGATCCAGACCGAGAAGGCCTATTC
>NZ_RZOL01000971.1:0-411 GCF_004022985.1 Mesorhizobium sp. M7A.F.Ca.ET.027.02.1.1
GTATGGACAAACGTCCTGAGATTACCTTAGTGACCAACAAGCAGACTCAGCAACCGGTAATGGATCGTTACCAGCAGCACGGTATGTCTCCTCTGACTCAGGAGCAGAAACCGGCCGCAAAAGTGGTGAACGACCCAACGCCGCAAACGGCGAAAGAGCCAGATTATCTGGATATCCCGGCGTTCCTGCGTAAGCAAGCTGACTAAGAATTGGCTGGAATTAGGGGATTTGCGCTCTTTGTGCTAAACTGGCCCACCGTTAGTGATATACACTCTCGGTTGGATAGTTAATTTGGCGAGATTATACGATGATCAAACAAAGGACACTTAAACGTATCGTTCAGGCGACGGGTGTCGGTTTACATACCGGCAAGAAAGTCACGCTGACGTTACGCCCTGCGCCGGCCAATAC
>NZ_RZOL01000972.1:0-410 GCF_004022985.1 Mesorhizobium sp. M7A.F.Ca.ET.027.02.1.1
CACGGAACGCAAGCTGAGCTTCGACGCCGCTTCGGTGCTCGAAGGCGCCGGCTCCCGCTATGGGCCGGCGGCGACGCTGGTGGATTTCAACGACATCCTCGATCGCGGCGAGCCGTTCGCGCTGATCGCCAAGCCCTGCGACATCACCGCCGTGCGCAACCTGGCGCGGCTCGATCCGCGCGTCGACGAGCATATGCGCTATGCGCTCGCCTTCGTCTGCGGCGGCGCGTCGGACCTGACCAAGTCTGAGCAGGTGCTGCAGCGTTTTGGCCTTCGCGAGGACGAGTTGTCTCTCTTCCGCTACCGGGGGCACGGAAACCCGGGCCTCAACCGGATCGAAACCAAGGATGGCCGCGCCTTCAAGATCAGCTACCGGCAGCTCTGGGAAGACGAGGATAAGTGGATGATCC
>NZ_RZOL01000973.1:0-407 GCF_004022985.1 Mesorhizobium sp. M7A.F.Ca.ET.027.02.1.1
GATCACCACCAGGCTGGCAACCGCCAGCTTGCCGCTGCCGATCCACAGAAATCCGCCGAATGGACCGCCAAAGGCCGACACCAGGGCCGTCGACCACCAGGAGCGTGAGGCTGTTTCTCGTTGCGCTGTTTCTTCCGTCACCGGCCCACCCCCATCCCAAGGCAGCGCGACTGTCCAACAAACAAAAAAGCGAGGCAAGGCCCCGCTTTTTACTCTTTCATCGAAACCTAATTTCAAGCCGGAAGAATAGCGCCTTCCAGCGTGGTGAGCTGGCTAAGGAACTGCTCCGCCTTGCTGCGAGCCTCGTCGTCCTTGGCGTCGGCAGCGTCTTCTTTGGCTTCCTGGATGCGGCGCGCGAGATCGGCGCGGTCGACATCCTTCACCGCGACAGCCGATTCCGCCAGCAG
>NZ_RZOL01000974.1:0-406 GCF_004022985.1 Mesorhizobium sp. M7A.F.Ca.ET.027.02.1.1
ACGCAGCGCGCTTCCAAGCTTTGGACATGCGCACAAGGAGGATGCGCGATATGGCTCTGGCTGTAATAACGTTTAATGGTGAACGCCTTGAGGATCCTATCACTGAAAGGCCGCTGACAACGATACTTCGACGGCATCGTCAGTTGAGAGAGCAGGTGGAGCGTCTCTGTCGGCGTCTCGTCGAGTGCGAGACCGAAAGTCGGTTTTCAGCGCGGATCGAGATGCGACTGAACGAGGTCCTTGCCCAGGAAGAGCATGCACGAGACGAGATGCTTCGATTTGCGGTCGAAAGCATCGAGGATTGCGCTGCCAAGGCCGAGCACCTTCGGTGGTTGCTCAACGAGGGCGACAGCGGATTGGAAGACGCCGATTGGAATCTGCTGTTGCAGTCGTTTGTGAATAGTAC
>NZ_RZOL01000975.1:0-405 GCF_004022985.1 Mesorhizobium sp. M7A.F.Ca.ET.027.02.1.1
TGATTACGCTGTGCTGTCAGGGCTTTGGGAGCCTGCTGGGCTACCGCCTGGGCGGTGTGATGATGGAAAAAATGTTCGCATACAAAGAGCCGGTGAATGGGCTGACCTTCAACTGGGCCGGAATGTGGGCGTTTGGTGCAATCATGATTGCCGTGATTGCCGTGCTGTTTATGCTGTTTTTCCGCGAATCGGATAAAGAGATCACCGCAATTGAGGTGGTTGATGGCGATGCCGCGCTGACACAAGGGGAAGTTAAATGAAACAAGAACGTGTTCTCGGTGCTCTTTACGGGCAGGCGTTAGGGGATGCGATGGGCATGCCGTCGGAGCTGTGGCCGAGAAAGCGCGTTAAAGCGTACTTCGGCTGGATCGACCGCTTTTTACCCGGCCCGGCAGAGAATAATGC
>NZ_RZOL01000976.1:0-405 GCF_004022985.1 Mesorhizobium sp. M7A.F.Ca.ET.027.02.1.1
CTTCCAGACATATCTTCTCTTCACAATGTATTCAGAACAGGCATCAATTCTTGCGAATGATGCAAACGTTTTTTCTTCAAAAGGATATTCCAGCACTCACGCGCCAAAGGCGCTCCGTGAGGGCGCCAAACTCTTGGCGACGCGCTATCGCGCTGTATTGCTTGCCGATCAGATCACCCATGCAGGCTCAGCGAGCCGTCGGCCATCATTGGCCGGCCCGTGCGAAGCGCAGCGGCAAAGCCGCGACAGCGTCAGCACATAACCACACCAATCGCGTTCCGCGATTGGTGGAGCTGAGCGGGATCGAACCGCTGACCCCCTGCTTGCAAAGCAGGTGCTCTCCCAGCTGAGCTACAGCCCCAACCATCGCAAACACCCGACAGCATAACCGCCAGGGATCAGGCA
>NZ_RZOL01000977.1:0-403 GCF_004022985.1 Mesorhizobium sp. M7A.F.Ca.ET.027.02.1.1
GTACCGATGCAGCTATCGACTCCCTGAAGCCTTACCTTGAAAAAGGTGACATCATCATTGATGGCGGTAACACCTTCTTCCAGGACACCATTCGTCGTAACCGTGAGCTGTCTGCAGAAGGCTTCAACTTCATCGGTACCGGTGTTTCCGGCGGTGAAGAGGGCGCTCTGAAAGGCCCATCTATCATGCCTGGCGGCCAGAAAGATGCGTACGAACTGGTTGCGCCTATCCTGACCAAAATCGCAGCCGTGGCTGAAGATGGTGAGCCTTGCGTAACCTATATCGGTGCGGACGGTGCAGGTCACTATGTGAAAATGGTGCACAACGGTATCGAATACGGCGACATGCAGCTGATTGCTGAAGCTTATTCCCTGCTGAAAGGCGGTCTGAACCTCTCTAATGA
>NZ_RZOL01000978.1:0-402 GCF_004022985.1 Mesorhizobium sp. M7A.F.Ca.ET.027.02.1.1
CGGTCCGTTTACCTCAGTCGCCGGCGTGACCAGCAACGGCCCTTGTCGCCGATGAAATCCTGCGCTGGCGCTGTTCTGATAGAACGCCAGCGTCATCGCTGCCACACGCAACGCAGCGTCAATCCCTCGCGCTCTGCGCGTTCGCGCCGTTCCTCAAAATACATGTTCGCGATATTTTGGGCGTCGCTCATGCAGCGATGTTAAAGTATCAACTCCTTTGTCGCTAGAGGGGAAAGGAAGGCTCTGCCCCCTCCCCCCAACAAGGCGAAAACCGGCATCCCCCATTCTTCCTCCGCGGCTTCGCCGGCTCCGTGCAGAACCGGCTGCGGATCCGCATGCGAGAATCTTGCGCCGGCCCTTCGGGTGAGTGGACCCCCTACGTTGGCGACAGCGCTTACGTGG
>NZ_RZOL01000979.1:0-402 GCF_004022985.1 Mesorhizobium sp. M7A.F.Ca.ET.027.02.1.1
GTATAGCGTCTGACTGGTGTGATACCGGCGCAAAAATAAAGAAAGACGGTGAAAGCTTCGTTATTTCACTGAAAGGTTTTCCTATTCCTGCTCAGCATTAACTCCTGACCGGTGAAAACTGCTGACTGCCTCCGTGACAGTCAGCAGTTTTTATTTTTTATGATCTGCTTCAAAAATTTTAATATTAGATCACGCTGCGTTTTAACGATGGCACGTTTTTATTCAGGGCGAGCCATAGCGGTTTGATCCTCAGCAACGCCTGCTCAAGCTCTGTCGATTCGAGCGAGAAGGGCATCCGCAAATAGCGGTCAAACGCGCCGGATAAACCAAACCGCGTACCGGTCCCCAGATTGATCCCCAGAATCTCCGCCCGCGCGGCAAGCTGTGTCGCCAGCATGCCCG
>NZ_RZOL01000097.1:0-17240 GCF_004022985.1 Mesorhizobium sp. M7A.F.Ca.ET.027.02.1.1
GTGACAGGGCGAGCGGCAGGAATGCCGGACGCAGCGAGACAGGCAAGGTCGGTGCGCCTTGCTCGAAGGCGGAAAGATGTTCCCGTGCCAGCGCCATCATCGCCGCCACCGCGCGTTTGGCGCCGGGTCCGCCATCACCAGCAATGAATTCTTCCGGCGACGATCCCGCCGCCGCCAAAATATCGGCCGGGACAAAACACTGTCCGCGCCGGCGATGCAGCGGCAACAGCAGCAACAGGCCGGTCATCGCCTGCGCACAGCCTGCCCTGCCCGCCAGATCGGCAAAGCGCGGCGCCCCGACGGGATCGAGCACCATCGCCGCAAGCTGGATGAGCGCGGCAGCAGTCTCGCCGCAATAGCCTTCCAGGTCAGTGCGCGACGGCATCGGGTCGTCATAGAGGTCGAAGATGCGTGCATCGAGCATGTTCTCGAAGGCCGGCTTCGGCAGGCCGAACGTCGCTATCGTGGCGTTCAAGGCTTCGGCTGTGGGATGGCCGGCACCCGCTTCTCCGCCAGCGGCAATGACATCGCGCCACCATTGCAGCCTCACCTCGCCCGGCAGCGCTTCATGGATGCGATCGCGGATTCCTGCGATCTCGGCATTGAAGGCGTAGAGCGAAAACAGCGCGTCGCGCTTGTCGTCGGGCGCGTAGAGCGCGGTCAGATAGCGGTCATGGTCGGCGGCGCGCACCGCGTCCATGACGATTTTGGCATTCTGGGACATGTCAATCGACGGCGATGAGCGCGGCGGCCACGGCGCGCTCTTCCGCCAGAAGGACATTGTAGGTCCGTACCGCGGCACCGGTCGACATCGGGTCGGACGCAATGCCGGCAGCCTCCAGCGCGGCTCGCAGTGCGGCGGGCAATGGCCGGAGATCCCTGCCCATGCCGACCAGCAGGATCTCGACCTTGCCGGCCTCAGCCAGCAGCCTGTCGAAATCCGCCACCGTCAGCACCAGAGGATCAGCCGGTTCCCAGCCATGGATGCCGGATGGCAGGCACATGAGCGAACCGCGATGCGACATGTCGGCAAAGCGGAACCCGCCATTGCCATAGGCTTCGATCGGCGCGCGGCCCGGAAAATGCGCCTCGCGGATGACGATGCCTTTGCCGGTCACCGCTATACCCCTTCGGGGCGGCGCGTCAGGTCGCGACCGCCTTGCCGCCATTGACCGGCTTCTCCTCGTCGGCCGAAGCCTGCGGCCTCAGCTTGAACAGGATCAGCAGCGGTGCGGCGATGAAGATGGACGAATAGGTGCCGAAGACGACGCCGAACAGCATGGCCATCGTAAACGAGCGGATCACCTCGCCGCCGAACAGCACCAGCGCCAGCAGCGCCAGGATCGTCGTCACCGAAGTCAGCGTCGTTCTCGACAGCGTCTCGTTGATGGCGTTGTTCAACAGCTGCGGCAGCGGCATGCGCTTGTATTTTCGCAAATCCTCTCGAACACGGTCATAGACCACGATCGTATCGTTCAGCGAATAGCCGATGATCGTCAGGATCGCCGCCAGCGATGACTGGTTGAACTCCAGTCCGGTGATGACGAAGAAGCCGAGCGTCATGACCACATCGTGCACCGTCGCCACGATGGCGCCGACCGCGAACTGCCATTCGAAGCGGAACCAGACATAGACCAGGATGCCAAGCAGCGCGATCAGCATGGCGATCGTGCCTTGCTTGGCAAGCTCGCCAGAAACGGTCGGTCCGACCACTTCGACGCGGCGGAAATCGTAATTGTCCTGCAGCTCGCCGCGTACCTTGTCGATGACGGTCTGCTCGGCATTCTCGCCACCATCCTGCGTCCCGACGCGGATCAGCACGTCGTTCGGCGTACCGAACTGCTGCACCTGAACTTCGCCGATGTTGAGCTCGGTCAGCCGCGCACGGAGGTCGGCGAGGTCGGCATTGCCGCTCTTGGCCTGCACCTCGATCAGCGAACCGCCTTTGAAGTCGATGCCGTAATTGATGCCGACGGTCATGAACAGCACCACCGACAGGATCGACAGTGCGCTGGAGAGCGTGAAGGTCCAGCGACGGATGCCCATGAAGGGGATCTTGGTGCCGGGCGGAACGAAGGTCACCGGTGCCTTCGGCAATTCCTTCGGGCGAGCCCGGCGCAGCCAGATCGAGACCAGCAGGCGGGTGAAGGTGAAGGCGGTGAAGACCGTGGTCAGGATGCCGATGGCGTAGGTGATGGCAAAGCCCTTCACCGGCCCGGTACCGAGATAGAACAGCACCACGGTGGCGATCAGCGAAGTGATGTTGGAATCGACGATGGTCGCCAGCGCCTTGGTGAAACCGGTATCGATCGCCTGGATCACGGAGCGGCCGGCGCGTCGCTCCTCGCGAATACGTTCATAGATCAGCACGTTGGAATCGACCGCCATGCCGATGGTCAGCACGATACCGGCGATACCAGGCAAGGTCAGCGTAGCGCCAAGCAACGAGAGCACGCCGACGATCATCGCCACGTGCACCGCCAGCGCGATGTTGGCCAGGAAGCCGAGGAAGCCGTAGGCGACGAACATGAAGGCGACGACGAGGATAGAACCGATGATGCCGGCGACCTTGCCGGCATGGATCGAATCCTGGCCAAGGCCCGGACCCACCGTGCGTTCTTCGATGACCGTCAGCGTTGCGGGCAACGCACCGGCGCGCAGCAGCACCGCAAGGTCATTGGCGCTCTGGGCAGTGAAATTGCCGGAAATCTGGCCGGTGCCGCCGAGGATCGGCTCGCGGATCTGCGGCGCCGATATCACCTGATTGTCGAGGATAATGGCGAACAGCTTGCCGACATTCTGCGCCGTGGCCTGACCGAAGCGCGCCGCCCCTTTCGAATCGAAGCGGAACGACACCACCGGCTCGTTGTTCTGCGAATTGTATGTCGCCTGTGCGTCAACGAGGTTTTCGCCCGAGACGATGACGCGATTTTCGATCAGATACGGAACCGGCGGATCGTCCTGCGAATACAGCACCGACGAGCCGGCGGGCGGACGGCCATTGAGCGCGTCCTGCACCGGCATCGACTGGTCGACCATCTGGAAGGTCAGCTTGGCGGTCTGGCCGAGGATTTCTTTCAGTCTCTGCGGGTCCTGAAGACCCGGCACCTGGACAAGGATACGGTCGTCGCCCTGCCGCTGCACGATCGGTTCGGTGGTGCCGAGTTCGTTGACGCGGCGTTCGACCACCTCGATCGACTGCGTCAGCGCGGTCGACGTGCGGTATTTGATGCCGGCGTCGGTGACGTTGAACTTGAGCAGGCCGGGCTCGGAATCGTCGAGCGTCATTTCCTGGACGGAGCCGCCGGTGAACAGGCCGGCAGCGACCGGATCGGTCAGCGTCTTCAGCGCCGTCTTGGCGGCATCGATCTGGGCGGGATCGGTGATGCGGACCTGCAGGGTCCGCCCCGTCCCGGCAAGGCCGGTATAGCCGATCTTGGCGTCGCGCAGCATCGTGCGGATTTCATCGCGCGTCGTCTCCAGCCGGTCCTTGATCAGATCGTTCTGGTTCATTTCCAGCAGGATGTGCGAACCACCCTGCAGGTCGAGGCCGAGCGTCATCTGCCGCTTCGGCACCCAGCTGGGCAGTTGCGCCAGCGTGCTGGCGGAGAACAGGTTGGGCGCGGCGAGGATCACTGTGATGGCCACGGCCACCCAGATCAGGATCATCTTGAAGCGCGAAAAATACAGCATATGGCGTCGTCCGTCAGAGCGTGTCCGCGGATCGCTCCGCCTAAAATTGGATTATTTCTTGGCGTTCTGGTTGGCCACCGGCTCGCCCTTGACGCGCACATCGGCGATCGTCGAGCGCAGCGCCGTCACCTTCAAGCCGTTACCGAGGTCGATCTCGAGCTCGTTGTCGTCGATCACCTTGGTCACCTTGCCGACGAAGCCGCCGCCGGTGACGACCGTGTCGCCGCGACGGACAGCCGCCAGCATCTCGCCGCGCTTCTTCAGCTGCGTGCGCTGCGGCCTGATGATCAGAAAATACATGATCACGAAAATCAGGACAAAGGGCAAAATGCTGATGAACATGTCGGGAGAAGCGCCGACGCCTTGGGCGTATGCCGGTGTCACGAACATCGAGGTACTCCTGATTTTTGAAAACAGCCGCCAATTTGGCGGCCCTTGAAATTTGGCCGGAATATAGTCGGTAAAGTTGTCAATGCAACTGCGCGGCCGGCCAAATCGGCTGCTTTTACGGCCTGTTGAGCCGTGTTAGAGCATGATCGCGAAAAGCGCGAGCCGGTTTCCGCAAAAGATTATGCTCTAACAAAAGGTTGCGACCGGTTTTGTATCAGGCGGAATCGGGCAGCTTCACGCCCCCAGACATCAAAAACGCGAAAACAAAAGACAGTCATGACCGACAGCAGCATTGAATCCCTGAACCAGAAACTCGACCGGCTGATCGAGGCGGTGAGCCGCCTTGCCCCGCCGCCGGTGCCCCAAACCGACCTCGGCGAGGCCGATTGTTTCGTCTGGCAGGCCGATCCGGGCTATCTGGAGCCGGTGCGCAAGGTCAATCGCGTCGACATCGGCCTGATCCGTGGCGTCGACCGCGTCCGCGACATCCTTGTCGACAACACCGAACGCTTCGCCGCCGGCTACCCAGCCAACAATGTGTTGCTGTGGGGCGCGCGCGGCATGGGCAAATCGTCTCTGGTCAAGGCCGTGCATGCCGAAATCAACGCCAAGACCAAGTCCGACCTGCCGCTGAAGCTGATCGAAATCCACCGCGAGGACATCGACACGCTGCCGAAGCTGATGGGATTGCTCAAGGCGGCCCCCTTCCGCTTCATCCTGTTTTGCGACGACCTCTCCTTCGACCATGACGACACTTCCTACAAATCGCTCAAGGCAGCGCTCGAAGGCGGCGTCGAGGGTCGGCCAGTCAATGTCATCTTCTACGCCACCTCGAACCGCCGCCATCTGTTGCCCCGCGACATGATCGACAATGAGCGCTCGACCGCCATCAACCCGTCCGAGGCGGTGGAGGAGAAAGTGTCGCTGTCCGACCGCTTCGGGCTGTGGCTCGGCTTCCACAAATGTTCGCAGGATGAATATCTCGACATGATCGACGGCTATATCAGGCACCATGGCCTTGTCATGGATCCCGAGCAACTGCGCGCCGAAGCACTGGAATGGGCGACCACCCGCGGCAGCCGCTCGGGCCGCGTCGCCTGGCAGTTCACCCAGGACCTGGCTGGACGGCTCGGCAAGCCACTGAGGGACTGACACGTTGGGTGGCGTCGCCAACGCCATCCAATGACAAGATCATTTGGGCTGCGCCCGGCGCAAATCACGCGGCGTTTGGCCGATCTCGCGGCGCATCCAGTGCGCCAGATGTGACTGGTGCGCAAAGCCCGTCAATTCCGCCACCTCGCTTGTGCTGAGATCGCCTCGCTGCAGCAGGGCGCGTGCGCGTTCGACGCGACGTCGCACCACGTAGCGGTGCAGGGTGATGCCCGTCGCCGCCTTGAACCAAGCCCGCAAGTGCGAGCTGCTCGCCCCGGCAACTCGGCTCAATCGCTGGATTGAAAGGGGCTCGTGCAAGCCAGCTTCGATATGCTCCAACACGCGCTTGAGCTGGGCATCTGACAACCGGTTTGTTCGCTCGACATCGGAATTCTCAAGACCGAGCAGCCTCACCGCCAGAGCGGCGCCAATGCTGTCGGCAAACAAAGATCCACTCGGTGAGTTTGCGCCGAGATCGCTCTCGAGTGCACGGGCGAGATGTTGGATGCGCTGATCACGAAGCAGATGACGTGTGTCGAGCGGCAACGCGCGCGCCTTGCCACCTAGCTCAGCCGCCACCCTTTCCATCAGGGCTGGTTGTAACGCGATCTCGATCGTGTCGAACGGGGTTTCGGTCTCGAAGCCGCCCTCTTGGCCAGCGGGCACCAGGTCAATATCGCCGGCGCGCCTCACGAAATATCGACCAACCTCATTGCAGTAGGAACGCGTCGCCGCGCTTGCATGCACCATGATGCGATGATGGGCCGCCCTGGAGAGACGATGGACGCCCGCTTCGATATGCCAGAAGGCCATTGTGACGTCGGGCGGAAATCGGGCCGGAACAGACTGCGAATGCATGCTCTCTCGCTTCCTGGCAAAACCTGTCCAAGAATTGGCAATTCCCGCGCGATTTTCAATGCCATGGACATGTACCTACGCCTCTCCATCGAGCTTGGACGAGAGGTTAGCCATGAGTTTTTATGTAGTTGTCGGAGCAGGCCCGGTCGGGCACGAGACCGCGCGCCTTCTGGGCGAAGAAGGACATGATGTCGTTCTCACGAGCCGGAGTGTCGGCTCAAACGCGTTGCGGAACGTCCGGGCGGTGCAGGCCGATGCCACCGATGCCGTTGAACTGGCGCGTATCTGCCGAAACGCCGACGCCATTTTCATGTGTGCCATGGCCGCCTATCACCGGTGGCCGACCGACTTCTTCCCAATCATCGACGGCACCGTGCGTGCCGCGGAAGCGGTCGGCGCGAAGCTTGTGGTTCTCGGAAACCTCTATGGCTATGGGAAACATGCCGATACCCCGCTTCACTCCGACCTGTCTCTGGATCCGACTTCGAAGAAAGGGACCGCCCGCACGATCATGTGGCAGCGGGCGGTCCGTGCGGACGTGCCGGCAATCGAAGTGCGGTCCAGCGATTATCTTGGACATGGCGCGATCAGCTCTTTCTCACTGGTCGCGCTGCCCTCAATAATCGAGGGGAAGCCGACTGCTTTCATTGGAAACCTCGACGCGACTCATGCCTGGTCCTTCACGAAGGACGTGGCCAGGACGCTGGTCGCCGCTTCCCGCTACACGGGCGAATGGCGACGGGCGTTCCATGCTCCATCGCAACACGCCTCACCCCGGGAACTCATCCTGACGACGGCGGCAATGCTTCACCGTGAAATTCCAGAAACACGTTCCTATTCCATCCCCGAAATGGAAGCATTGGGCATGCATGAACTCATCGAGATGAGCTATCTCTTCGACAATCCCTTGCTGGTCGATTCCTCCGACGCGGAGACGCTTCTCGGAATCAAGGCCAGCGGCCTTGACGTCATGATCGCCGACACTCTGCGTGATCGTCTTTGAAGCTTGAAGACTGGCGCGTCGCGTTGAAACTGAAAAAGCCCGCTCCTTTCGGAACGGGCTGAGCCGGCGGGCCGGACTGGAGGTCAGACGGCCCGCAAATTGCTTTTTTTCTTCTATTCGAGGTAACCCGAGGGATCGACCGGGGCCGAGTTCTTGCGCACTTCGAAGTGCAGCTTCGGCGAGTCCGTCGTGCCGCTCATGCCCGACAGCGCGATTTCCTGGCCGCGCTTGACCTTCTGGCCGCGCTGCACCTCGATCGAGCTGGCGTGGCCGTAGACGGTGACCAGGCCATTCTCGTGGCGCACCAGCACCGTGTTGCCGAATTCCTTGAGGCCGTCGCCGGCATAGATGACGACACCGTTCTCGGCTGCCTTGACCGGTGTGCCCGAGGGCACGGCGATGTCGACGCCGTCTTTGCCGGAGCCGAAACCGGAGATCACGCGACCGCGCACCGGCCAGCGCATCTTGCCGATGCCGGTGGCGTCAGGCGCGACGGCATCGTCGGCCTCGGCCTGCTGGATGACCTTCGAATCCTTCTTCGGCGGCGTGTAGGACGCCAGCGTTTCCGACGGCGTGGTCTTTGCCGCGGGCTGCGTCGTGGCCGTCGTCACCGGATCGACCTTGGCCGGCTTGGCGGCGGCGACGGTCGCGGTTCCGCCGGCGGGCACCTTCAGGGTCTGGCCGATCTTGAGCAAGCCATCCTGCATGCCGTTGGCCTGCTTGATGGCAACGACTCCGACACCGGTTTTCCTGGCAATCGAGGAAAGCGTGTCGCCCGACTGAACCGTATAGGTGCCAGCTGCATTGGTCGCCTTGGCCGCGGCTACCTGCGGCTTGGGCTCCTTGGGCTGGCTCGCGGCGGCCGACGTGTCGACCTGAGCGGTGGATTTGCCCTCCCTAGGCTTCGGCTGCTGCGGCAGGACGGCGACCTTGTCCGGCGCAGTGGCCGGCAGGTTGTGCTTGGTGTCTTTCGCCGGCTTGGCATCCGCGAGCTTCGGCTCGCTCTTGCTCGAATAGGCGTAGGCCGGGATGACCAGCTTCTGGCCGGTCTTCAGCCCCTTGGTCGCGCTCAGCCCGTTGACCTTCATGATCACGTCGGACGGCACCTTGTAGCGCTGCGCCAGGCCGCCGATCGTTTCGCCGTCCCTGACGACGATCTCGGTTGCATGCGGAGTGCCGGAAGCAGCCACGCGGGGTTCGTCAGGTTGCGAAACCTTGAAAGGCGATGCCACCGGGGCGACGGTGCCGGTCGTGGTCCTGTCGACATGCGGTGCGGGGGCCAATGCGGTGCGCACCGGCTTCGATACCGGCGCCACTTCGGGAGCCTGGGCAACGGGCGGAGGCAGCGGCCGCGTCGAGACCGGATCGAGGCTGGAGCGGCTGACCGACTGTGTATGGCTGCCATCGATCGGAGCGGCGGCGACATCGCCCGGATAAGGCTGCTGTACGGCATCCTGCTTGTTGATGATGGTGCGCTGATTGTTGGTCGAGGATGTAAAGACGTCGTCGACGCCATTGAACCGCGAAACCTGGGAACTGCACCCCGCAGCAGCACCCGCGACCATCAGTATGGCGCAGCCTCGCGCCAGATTGCGACCGCTTGTCTTCAAAACACTGAGTTGCATCGCACTAACCCGCACATACCCGGTACAAACTAGGCATGATTAAAGCGCGTTAATGTTACTCGACGGTTAACCCCATGGAATCCGGCGCAATTTTTCTTAAAATATTAGAGAGCGAGCCCAGGGGAGATTTTCAGGTCATGCCGGCCGGGGCCGAAGACGGGCGCGCACCCGACGCGGCGCGGCCTGATCATCGGCATACGCGCTAGATGATAGCGGCGACACCGCGCAGGATCGGCTGCAGGCGAACGAGGCCGATGTCTTCACGCTCGAAGCGGCTGCCGACCTTGGTCAGCTTGGCCAGCACCTGTTCGCCCTCTTCGGGGCCGATCGGCGCGATGACGATGCCGCCACTCGACAATTGGTCGAGCAGGAAACGCGGCAGGCTGTCGAAGGACGCCCATGCAACGATGCGATCGAACGGCCCTTCATTCGGCAGGCCACCGGAACCATCGGCGTGGCGCACGATGACATTGCCGATGCCGAGCGCCTCGAAGCGCTGCCTGGCCTGCTCGGCGAGCGTCTTGTAGCGATCGGTGGTGATGACCCGCGCCGCCAGCCGCGACATCACCGCCGAGGTGTAGCCCGAGCCGGTACCGATCTCGAGCACGCGGTTGCCCTGCTCGATAGCGAGCGCCGCGATCACCGCCGCCTGCATGTCGGCACCTTCGATCGCCTCGCCGCATTCGATCGGCAGCATACGGTCCGACCAGGCGATCTGATGGAACTGGGCCGCCAGGAAGCCGCGCCGCGGCGTCGCCTCGAAGGCCGCGATCAGCGCTTTCGGCACAGTCCCCAGACCGCGCAGACGCAGCAGAAAGGCGGCAAAACCTTCACGGTCATCGATCCCCTGGTTCATGCAAGCGCCTTGCTCAATTGGTCACGGATTTCATGCGCGGTCAGATCGAGCTGCAGCGGCGTCACCGACACCAGCCTGTTGCGCAAGGCGTAGAGATCGGTGCCTTGCTTGCCCTCGACCGGCTCGCCGCCGAAGCGCAGCCAGTAGTATGGCAGGCCGCGCCCGTCGCGGCGCTCGTCGACCCACAGGGAGTGCACGAGCTTGCCTTGCGTGGTGACCACCGTGCCGGCGACCTCTTCGGGCGTGCAATTGGGAAAATTGACGTTTAGCAGCACGCCGTCGGGCAACGGCGTCGCGACCAGCTTCTTCAGCAATGCCGGCGCCAGCGCCTCGGTCGTCTCGTAAGGGACGACGCGATCTTCGCCGACATAGCTGTAACCCTGGCTGAGCGCGATCGAGCGGATGCCGAGCAGTGCGCCTTCCATGGCGCCGGCAACAGTGCCGGAGTAAGTGACGTCGTCGGCGATGTTGGCGCCGGAATTGATGCCGGACAGGATCAGGTCGGGCGCGCCGGGCAGGATCTTCTTGACGCCCATGATGACGCAATCGGTCGGCGTGCCGCGCACGGCGAAATGCTTCTCGCCGATCTTGCGCAGCCGCAGCGGCTCCGAGATCGACAGCGAATGCGCGTAGCCGGACTGGTCCTGCTCCGGCGCCACCACCCAGACATCGTCGGACAGCGTGCGCGCGACGCGTTCGAGCGACGCCAGGCCCTCGGCATGAATGCCGTCGTCATTGGTCAGGAGGATGCGCATTATTTCGCTTCGATCTTTTCCAGGCCGCCCATGTAAGGCCGCAGCACTTCAGGAATGGTTACGCTGCCATCCTCATTCTGGTAGTTTTCGATGACAGCGATGAGAGCGCGGCCAACGGCGGTGCCCGAACCGTTGAGCGTGTGGACGAAGCGGTTGCCCTTGCCGTCTCTATCCTTGTAGCGGGCGTCCATGCGGCGCGCCTGGAAATCGCCGCACACCGAGCAGGACGAGATCTCGCGATAGGCGTTCTGGCCGGGCAGCCAGACCTCGATGTCGTAGGTCTTGCGCGCGCCAAAGCCCATGTCGCCGGTGCACAGCGTCATGGTGCGGAACGGCAGGCCGAGCCGCTTCAGCACTTCCTCGGCGCATTGCGTCATCCGCTCATGCTCGGCAAGTGACGATTCCTGGTCCGTGATCGACACCAGCTCGACCTTGTAGAACTGATGCTGGCGCAGCATGCCGCGCGTGTCGCGCCCGGCCGAACCCGCTTCCGAGCGGAAGCACGGCGTCAGCGCGGTGTAGCGCAGCGGCAGTTTTTCATGCGCGGTGATTTCTTCACGCACAAGGTTGGTGAGTGGGACCTCGGCGGTGGGAATCAGGCCAAGCCTGCCCTCCCCGTGCGGCGCGAAGAACAGATCTTCCTCGAACTTCGGCAATTGGTTGGTGCCGAACAGAACATCGTCCTTGACCATCAACGGCGGGATGACTTCTTCGTAGCCATGTTCGGTCGTATGCAGGTCCAGCATGAACTGGCCGAGCGCACGTTCCATCCGGGCCAGTCCGCTTTTCAGCACCGTAAAGCGCGAGCCCGACAGCTTTGCCGCGCGCTCGAAATCCATCATGCCGAGCGCTTCGCCGATCTCAAAGTGCTCCTTCACCCAGTTCGGCCGCGTCGGCACCTTGCCGACGATGTGCTTGACGACATTGTCATGCTCGTCCTTGCCGACAGGCACGTCGTCAAATGGTACGTTGGGCAGCACCGCCAGCGCGTCGTTCAGCGCCTTGTCGAGCTCGCGTTCGCGCGCCTCGCCGTTCTGGATGAAGACCTTGATCTCCCCGACTTCGGATTTCAGCGTCTCGGCCAGGGCGGCATCGCCCGAACGCATGGCGTTGCCGATCTCCTTCGACGCGGCATTGCGGCGCTCCTGCTTGGTCTGCAGCTCGGTGACGTGCTCGCGCCGGGCCTCGTCCGAGGCGATCAGTCCGTCGACCATGGACTGCGCCTCACCGGCCGACCACGAGCGCTTCACCAGCGCCTCGACAAGGGCCTTCGGGTTGTCGCGAATCCATTTGATGTCAAGCATGGTTTGAAACGCTCCTGGGTAGCATGTCGCCCAAAAGTGCACAGCGATTTGGGACAACGGCATGCTCAAAACAAAACTGAAACGCATCGCTTTGAGCGCGATGCGTTTCAGCCAGAGGGCGTAAACCGCATCCGAGATCGATGCAAGAGGACGGGGCGACGACTGTGTTTTTCCGCCGCTGCAGCCGCTCTGTCGCCTATGAGGAGGCAGGTGCCGGGGGCTCGTCCGGTGCTTTGTCCGCCACCTCTTCCGCCGCGTCCTGCTTCTCGCGTGCCACGCGCTGCTTTTCCCGATCGCGCTCGATCAGCCGGGCAGCCCAGATGGACACCTCGTAGAGAAGGATGGTCGGGATGGCCAGGCCGATCTGACTCATCGGATCGGGCGGCGTCAGTATCGCCGCGACGACGAAGGCAATGACGATCGCCCATTTGCGCTTCTCGGCCAGTCCCTTGGACGAGAGCATGCCGACCCGTGTCATCAGGCTGGTCACCACCGGCAGCTGGAACACCAGGCCGAAGGAGAAGATCAGCGTCATGATCAGGCTGAGATATTCCGACACTTTCGGCAGCAGCGAAATCTGCACCTGATCGTCGGTGCCGGCCTGCTGCATGGCGAGGAAGAACCACATCACCATCGGCGTGAAGAAGAAATAGACCAGCGATGCGCCCATCAGGAACAGGATCGGCGATGCGATCAGGAACGGCAGGAAGGCGTTGCGCTCGTTCTTGTACAGGCCGGGCGCGATGAACTTGTAGATCTGCGTGGCGATCAGCGGAAAGGCGATCACCATGCCGCCGAACATGGCGAGCTTGACCTGGGTGAAGAAGAATTCCTGAGGCGCCGTGTAGATCAGCTCGACCTTGTGCGGATCGAGCCCTGCCCACTGCGTCGCCCATTTGAACGGCACGACCAGAAGGTTGAACAGCTTCTTGGCGAAGAAGAAACAGACCAGGAAGGCAACGAAGAAGCCGCCCAGCGACCAGATCAGCCGCCGGCGCAACTCGATCAGATGCTCCATCAGCGGCGCCGACGATTTCTCGATCTCGTCCTTTTCGGTGTCCGAAACGCTCACTTGGCGGCTCCCGCCGTCTTCTTGGCCACCGGCTTCTTCACCGCTGCAAGCTTCGGTTCGGCTTTCGCCCCCATCTTGGTCGCTACAGTCTTGGTCGCTACAGTCTTGGCCGCGACAGCCTTGGCCGCAGCGGGCGTCTTGGCCCTGGGCGTTTCAGCCTGTGCCGCCGTCACAGCCTTCGCCTGCGTCTTGGACGCAGACGCTGCCTTCTCGGCAACCTTTGCACCATTTGCCGAAGCTTTTGCAGCCGGCGTCGCTTTTGCCGGTGCAGGCTTGGCTGGTTTCTTCGCCGCGGACGCCTTCGGCGCCGCAACGGGTTCCGCCGGCGCTGACGAGTTCACCACCGATTCGTCGGTCATTGCCGGAAAAACCGGCGCTGCTTCCGGCCCGTTGACGCCAGGCATGGTCGTTGCACCGTTCTTCAACGGCTCGGCCGCTTGCGGGGTCGAAGCGACAGAGCTTGCCGGATCGGCTGCCGGCTTCGGCTTCATCGCCGCATCGACGCCGGAGCGAACGTCGGCCGCGGCCTGTTCGAACGGATTGAGCTGCTTCCTGATCTCAGCCATCGGGCTCATGCCCCTGAGCTCGTCGACGGACTTCTTGACGTCGTCGAGCTCGGCTTCCTTCAGCGCCTCGTTGAACTGTTTCTGGAAATCGGACGCCATGGCGCGCAGCTTCGCCGTCGTGCGGCCGAAGGTGCGCAGCATATTGGGCAAATCCTTGGGTCCGACGACCACGATCATGACGATCGCGATGACCAGCATTTCGGTCCAGCCGACTTCAAACATGGCACTCTGTTCCGACTAGAACCTTGGGCTCAGCTCTTGCTGGCCTTTTCCTTCGCGCCCGCAACGGTCTCGTCGGCACGATGTTCGACGGTGCGCTTGTCTTCGGCAACCTCGTCGTCGGCCATGCCCTTCTTGAAGCTCTTGATACCCTTGGCCATATCGCCCATCAGCTCGGGAATCTTGCCGCGGCCGAACACCAAAAGCACGATCACCAACACGATCAGCCAATGCCAAATCGAAAATGAACCCATAGCAAATCTCTCTCGAATGTTTTCCCTGGCGATGATCTATGCGTTTTCGCGTTGGGATTCAAACACAACTGCGACAGAGTTTATGAAAGGGTGACGGATGTCACGCATTTTCGACGGGAACGCCCGCTACGAATCCGCGCATCCTCATCAAGTTGGTCGCCAATGCCAGTCAATCTTCCGTGACGCGCGGCGTCAGCAGGCCGAGTTCCTCGAGATCGATATCGGTCAGCGCATCCTCGTCGTCGGTCAATGCGTCGGGATCGGCCGGCGGCTGCGGAATGGAGAAATTCAACGGCATGCGGCCCGAAAGCAGTCCAGCCCCCTTCAGTTCCTCCATGCCAGGAAGATCGCGAATCTCTTCCAGCGCGAAATGGTCGAGGAAGGTCTCCGTCGTGCCGTAGGTCACAGGGCGTCCGGGCGTCTTTCGCCGGCCGCGCATGCGCACCCATTCCGTTTCCAGCAGCGTGTCGAGCGTACCTTTCGAGGTTTCGACGCCGCGGATGTCCTCGATCTCGGCACGCGTCACCGGCTGGTGATAGGCAATGATCGCCAGCACTTCGAGAGCCGCGCGGGAGAGCTTCCTTTGCTGGACGGTATCGCGGCTCATCAGGAAAGCCAGGTCGCCGGCGGTGCGGAACGCCCAGGCGTCGCCGACACGCACCAGATTGACGCCGCGCCGCGCATAGATCTGCTGCAGCTCGGCCATGGCCAGGGCAACGTTGATGCCGTCAGGGAGGCGTGCCGCGAGCTGCTTTTCGCTGACGGGTTCGGCGCTGGCGAACACGATCGCCTCGGCCATGCGCACGGCCTCGGCCAGATGCAGCCGCTCGGCCGGGTTCTGTAGCTGCTCGGCCGGATCCTGGGAAAGCGACTCCTCTTCGGGTGCATCGCCGACCTTGAACGGGATAACCGAAGCGTTGGCGCGTTCGCTCATGATGCCACCTCGACTGCCTTGATTGCCTGCGTGCGCCCGCGCAGGTAGATCGGCGCGAACGTCTGATCCTGCCGCACGTCCATCGTGCCGTCGCGCACCAGTTCCAATGTTGCCGCGAAAGAACTGGCGATTGCTGTGCGCCGCTCCTCGGGGCTGGTCATGTATGCGATCAGAAAACTTTCCAGCGCCGTCCAGTCCCTTGCAGCCCCGACCAGGCAGGTCAGGATGTCGCGCGCATCCTTGAGCGACCAGACACCGCGCCTGGCGATCGTCACATTGTTGATCGCCTGCTTCTGGCGTTGCTGGGCATAGGCGGTCAAGAGATCGTAGAGCGAGGCCGAATAGGCGTTACGCTTTTCGACGATGACCATTTCCGGCATGCCGCGCGCGAACACATCGCGGCCGAGCCGGTTGCGGTTGACCAGACGCGCCGAGGCGTCGCGCATGGCTTCCAGCCGCTTCAGGCGGAACTGCAGCACCGCCGCCAGTTCCTCACCGCTTTCGCCCTCGTCGCCGGGTTGCTTGGGGATCAGGAGCTTGGACTTGAGGAAGGCCAGCCACGCCGCCATCACCAGATAGTCGGCGGCAAGCTCCAGCCTGAGCGCCCTCGCCGTCTCGACAAAGGTCAGATATTGCTCGACCAGCGCCAGGATCGAAATGCGAGCCAGATCGACCTTCTGGGTGCGGGCAAGATGCAGCAGAAGATCGAGCGGACCTTCGAAGCCGGCCACGTCGACAACCAGCGACGGGTCGCCGGTAACGCGTGAATCGTCATTCTCGGCCCACAGACGGTCCATCGGTGCGGCCTTCGAGGCCTTGCTTTCCAATGTCTCCGCCACTCCTGTCACTTTCCCTTTGCTATGCCACCGCATCGAAGTAGGTGGCGAATTCGGCGCGTATTTCGGTCTCTTCGACCGTGTCACGGTTCTTTATATAGGTCAGCGCCCGCTTGGCGCGCTCCAGCGACGTGTCCTCAAGCCCTGTGGTGCGCGATGCGATGCCGGCCATCTCCTCGAAAACGCCGTTGCAGTGAAGGACCAGATCGCAGCCCGCCGCAAGGATCGATGCCGCCTTTGTCGGGAAATCCCCAGAAAGTGCCTTCATCGAGGTGTCGTCGCTCATCAGCAGTCCGTCGAAACCGATTTCGCGCCGGATGATCTCATCGATGACCTTGCCGGAGGTGGTCGCCGGATTGTTGGGGTCGATCGCGCTGTAGACGACATGGGCTGTCATCGCCATCGGCAGATGGCTAAGCTCCTTGAACGGGGCGAAATCATGCCGCTGCAGATCGCTGAGCGAGGCATTGACCACCGGCAGTTCGAAATGCGTGTCGGCAAAGGCACGTCCATGGCCCGGAATATGCTTCATGACCGGCAGCACGCCGCCCGACATCAGCCCTTCCGCGGCTGCGCGGCCGAGCTCGATCACCGGTCGCGGATCCTTGCCATAGGCCCGCGCGCCGATGACATCGCTGGCGCCCTCGATCGGCACGTCGAGCACCGGCAGGCAATCGGCTGTGATGCCGTAGCGCAGCAGGTCGAAGGCATGCAGCCGCGCCATCAGCCAGGCCGCGCGGGCGCCGGCATCATGATCGTCGCGCCACAGCGCGCCGAGCGCGCCACCGGCGGGATAGTTCGGTGCCAGCGGCGGTCGCAAGCGCTGCACACGGCCGCCTTCCTGATCGATGAACACCAGCGCGTCCGGACGCCCTATGCAGTCCCGCATCTCGGCGACCAGATCGCGGATCTGTTCGGTCTCGCCAATGTTGCGCGCAAACAGGATGAAGGCCCACGGGCATTCATTGCGATAGAAATTGATTTCTTCGCGGGTAAGCGATTTCCCGGCACAGCCGAGGATCATGGATTTTGATTCGGTCATGTCCGCAGTTTAGGGCTTTGTGCGATCAAAGGGAATCGCCAGGGATTCATCCGGGATAACGCCGGATCTGCTTTCCCCACGAAAAAAGCCGGCGCGGTGGACCGCGCCGGCTTTTGATGGTTGGCCCCGGCTTTAGCGCGAGACGAAGCAGTTGCCGCCGGCGGCCTTGTAGCTGGTGCACAAATTGATCGCGTCATTGCGTGACTGGGCCGGAACGCGCACGCGGTAGAACGTGCCTTTGCCGGCGATCTCGGCCTTGACGATGTTGGCGGTACGCCCGGCAAGCACACTGCCATAGCGGCGCTGCAGATCCTGATAGCTGGACTGGGCGCTTTCGACGGTCGGCTGCGAGGCGATCTGCATCGACCACGAGCCACCGCCGGCCGCGGTCGATGCCGGATCTATGGACGCAACCTGATCGGGCTTGACCTCGCCGACAACATCGACCGGCTGGTCGGACGGACGCTGCGGCGCGAGCGGAACCTTTGCCGGCGTGTTCGCCGATTGGGCCTCGGCTTTCGGCTTGGCGACCGGCTTGAGGGCCGGCTCGTCGTCCGCTTGGGCGGCGGCAGGCGCCACGGTGCCGGTCTGGTCCGCGTCGGCTTGCGCCGCCGGAGCAACATGCTGCGGCGCCGGATCGACCGGCTCGGTGGCGGCCACTAGCGGCGCGGCGGGCACTGC
>NZ_RZOL01000980.1:0-400 GCF_004022985.1 Mesorhizobium sp. M7A.F.Ca.ET.027.02.1.1
ATGGGGTTCCGTTTGGGATTCCGCTTGACAGTTTCATGAATATGAAAAACTCTAAGATAATTTCAAATTTCCGATAGGCAGGTCGATGTCGGCCCTAGTTGCAACATCAGCGCCAGAGGCCCGGTCTTCTCAGGGCTTCCGGGTCGCCATGCTGCTGCCGGGCGCGCTGGTCACCTTCCTGCTGATCCTGTTTGCCCTCGGCCTCGTGCTTTTTCTCGCCTTCCGCGGCAATGACGGTTCGCTGCTCGGCGCCGGCTTCACCGTGGCGAATTTTGTCACCGTGGTGTCCGATCCGCTGTACTGGACGGTGACGCTGCGCTCGCTGATCATTGCCGCTCTGGTCACGCTGGCGACGGTCGTCACCGCTTATCCCGTCGCCTACTACCTCGCCTTCCACGCC
>NZ_RZOL01000981.1:0-400 GCF_004022985.1 Mesorhizobium sp. M7A.F.Ca.ET.027.02.1.1
CCTCAATGTCGGCTCGCGCTCGGCGCCGTTCGACTTCGAGGAAGAGAATTTCGAACTCGCCATCCACTACGGACAGCCGGTGTGGGCGCGCGCCACGTGCACCTATCTCTGCAGCGAGTCGATCCTGCCGGTGGCCGGCGGTGCGCTGCTGGCGTCGGGACCTAAGCTGACGCCGGCCGATCTTCTCAATGAGCCCTTGCTGCACCTGGCAACGCGCCCGAGGCTCTGGACGCAATGGCTGGAGTGGGCCGGGCTGTCCGGCGAGACCGCCTACAGGGGGCACCGCTTCGATCAATTCTCGATGATCATCGAAGCGGCGGTTGCCGGCATGGGTTATGCGCTGCTTCCACGCTACCTGATCGAGCAGGAATTGAAATCCGGCGAACTTCAGGTCGTTCTC
>NZ_RZOL01000982.1:0-400 GCF_004022985.1 Mesorhizobium sp. M7A.F.Ca.ET.027.02.1.1
ATATGTGGCACAGTGTTGTCACTGAAGAGCCGTCCCGAGGTTGCCACCACGGTAACTTCCGTCGGGCCATAGTTGTTTATTAACTTGAGAGGCGACGGTAGCCGGGAAGGCACACGCTGCAGACGGTCACCGCCAATAAGCAAGTACTCCAACATGGGAGTTACCAGCTCGTCTTCCAAAGCCGTTGCAGCAAGCGGCGTGACCAAAAAGGCGGCGTTCAGTGGTTGATCACGCCACCATTGCAGGAGAAGCAGAGGATCTCCTGCTGCCGCCCTGGGCGGGAGCAGCAATGTGCTACGATTGTATAATGCAGACCACAACTCCCAAGCGCTGGCATCGAATGCCATTCCGGCCGTAAGTGTGCAGCAGGTTTCTGGTTGCGGACAAAATGTTTGCACCT
>NZ_RZOL01000983.1:0-396 GCF_004022985.1 Mesorhizobium sp. M7A.F.Ca.ET.027.02.1.1
GTCGCGGAGCTTGCTGACAATTTCCACCGGCACGGTACCGAGATCTTCACCGATCACCATGCACTGGTGGCGCTTACTTTCCAGCGCCAGGATCGACAGCAGATCGTCAACCGGGTACTGCACGTACGCCCCGTGATCGGCGGTTTCACCGTACGGGATCCACCACAGGCGCAGCACGGACATCACGTGGTCGATACGCAGCGCGCCGCAGTTCTGCATGTTGGCGCGCAGCAGGTCGATAAACGGCTCGTAGGCGCGCGCCGCCATGACGTGCGGATCCATCGGCGGCAGTCCCCAGTTCTGGCCGAGCGGGCCAAGGATATCCGGTGGCGCACCCACGGAGGCTTTCAGACAGTAAAGCTCACGATCGCACCAGGTTTCCGCGCCGCCTTCTGC
>NZ_RZOL01000984.1:0-395 GCF_004022985.1 Mesorhizobium sp. M7A.F.Ca.ET.027.02.1.1
GCGTATTGCTGATATACCGGATCATCCATTCGCCGTTTGGACAGGTGTTGAAGGCGATCCGCGAGAACGAGCCCCGCGCGATCTCGCTGGGCTATCGGGTCAACCGCTACAAGCTCGCCGTATTCGTGCTGTCGGCCGCGCTCGCCGGCGTCGCCGGCGCAACCAAGGCGATCGTGTTCCAGCTGGCGTCGCTTACCGACGTCTACTGGACCATGTCCGGCGAGGTCGTGCTGATGACGCTCCTGGGCGGCATGGGCACCGTGTTCGGACCGATTGTCGGCGCGGCAGTCATCGTCACGATGCAGAACTACCTCGCGACATTTGGCGACTGGGTCACGATCGGCCAGGGCATCATCTTCGTTGTCGCGGTGCTGTTGTTCCGGGAGGGCGTCGTT
>NZ_RZOL01000985.1:0-394 GCF_004022985.1 Mesorhizobium sp. M7A.F.Ca.ET.027.02.1.1
GGTAGAATGAGTGGGGATCACCGGTCGTTCCGGTGGCCGCCAACAGCTTGCACAGCAAGGTGCTGCCGGTTCTGGGCGTGCCGCAGATGATGTATCCGTCGAACATGGGCGCTCGCATGACAGGGCTGCTGCCCAAGGAGAGATGGTGGCCGCCGCTATAGCTGAAACCGTTGCTCGATGCGACGGGCACATTGCAGCGGCGTTTGGGCGTTCGTCTCGACTTCGAGATCGTAGCGTATCCGGTTGTGGACGCTCATATTGCCAGCGCGCCAGCCCCGCCAACCTGTCGGCGCAGCGCTTCGCGCCCTCGGCCCTTACCGGTTGCGCACCACCACGCAGGCGCCGCCGACGCTTTGCAGCTTCTGGCAGATGACATTGGCGGCGCCTGCGTGGT
>NZ_RZOL01000986.1:0-394 GCF_004022985.1 Mesorhizobium sp. M7A.F.Ca.ET.027.02.1.1
CTGGATGCTCGCCTTCCTGATCCTGACGGCGGTCACCTTCAGCCTGTTCGGCTTCATCATAGGCATCTGGGCGAAAAGCTTCGAGCAGCTGCAGTTGGTGCCACTGCTGATCGTCACCCCGCTGACCTTCCTCGGCGGCAGTTTCTATTCGATCCACATGCTGCCAGGCATCTGGAAGACGATTACGCTGTTCAACCCGGTGGTCTACCTGATCAGCGGCTTTCGCTGGAGTTTCTACGGCAAGGCCGACGTCTCGGTCGGCATCAGCCTCGGCATGACGCTGGTGTTCCTGGCCGCCTGCATCGCGATCGTCGCCTGGATCTTCCGGACCGGCTACCGGCTGCGCAACTGATCGGCTGAAGGCGTCCTGAGCCGCAGCCGAGATTTGTGAGAT
>NZ_RZOL01000987.1:0-394 GCF_004022985.1 Mesorhizobium sp. M7A.F.Ca.ET.027.02.1.1
GCATCGTGGGGGCGGGGTCGCATAGTGCCGCGAAAGGAGCCTGACCATGGCCCGAATTATCCCCGTGCTCGATCTCGACCGCCTCGACCAGGGCGCATCGGAACTGCGGACGTTTCTGTTCGACCTGCGCACTGCCGCCCGCGACGTCGGCTTCTTCTATCTCTCCGGCCACGGCATATCGGCTTCTGAAATCTCCGACGTGCTCGATGCCTCGCGGCGGTTCTTCGCCTTGCCGGAGGCCGACAAGCTGGCGATCGAAATGGTCAAATCCTCGCAGTTCCGCGGCTATACGCGCGCCGGCGGCGAGCTGACCAAGGGCAAGGCCGACTGGCGCGAGCAGCTCGACATCGGAGTCGAGCGGCCGACGATCGCGCAGGGGCCAGGCGTTCCGGCC
>NZ_RZOL01000988.1:0-394 GCF_004022985.1 Mesorhizobium sp. M7A.F.Ca.ET.027.02.1.1
GCCAACTGCCCAGCCCGTTTTAAGCGTTACGCCGAAAGCGCCTTGAATTCGGCGAGAACCGCGTCACCCATGTCAGACGTGCCGACCTGACGGCAACCGTCGGCCATGATGTCGGCGGTGCGGATGCCCTTGTCCAATACATTGGCGATCGCCGCCTCGAGCTTGGTGGCTTCGTCCACCATGTTGAACGAGTAGCGCAGGCACATGGCGAAGGACGCGATCATGGCGATCGGGTTGGCAATGCTCTTGCCAGCGATGTCAGGGGCAGAACCGTGCACCGGCTCATACATGGCCTTGCGCTTGCCGGTCTTGGCATCAGGTGCGCCGAGCGAGGCCGATGGCAGCATGCCGAGCGAGCCAGTCAGCATGGCGGCCACGTCGGACAGCATGTCGC
>NZ_RZOL01000989.1:0-391 GCF_004022985.1 Mesorhizobium sp. M7A.F.Ca.ET.027.02.1.1
TTCCACCACGGACGGGCTGCCCTTCGCATCCAGGAACGAGATCAGCGCTTCACCGGTGCCTAACGCCTGAATCGCCGCTTCGGTATCAAAGGCAGGATTGGCGCGCATGGTTTGCGCGGCGGCTTTCACCGCTTTTTGATCCTTCGGCGTAAAGGCGCGCAGGGCGTGCTGCACGCGGTTACCAAGCTGGCCGAGCACGTTATCCGGGATATCCGACGGGTTTTGTGAAACAAACCAGACGCCGACCCCTTTGGAGCGGATCAGGCGAATGACCTGTTCAATTTTATCCAGCAATACCTGTGGCGCGTCGTTAAACAGAAGGTGCGCTTCGTCAAAGAAGAACACCAGCTTCGGTTTTTCCAGATCGCCCGCTTCCGGTAACTGCTCGTAC
>NZ_RZOL01000098.1:0-17144 GCF_004022985.1 Mesorhizobium sp. M7A.F.Ca.ET.027.02.1.1
GGTCCAGATAGCCTTCGAATGCGGATTCTGCAAAAGGACCTGCCAGACACGCAACTATCTCTTGGATCGCTTCATCGCGTTGGAAATGTCGATCCATATCGTTCTCGAAAATCGGCTTTAGCTCCGAGGTGAATCCTTGCGCTGAATAGAAAACCGTGCCTTCGACAAAACCACCGCACTCTCCGTCACCGGCGTCGGGGTAAATACTAACACTTGAGAAAGCAGGGAGTTCACGGTCGTCGTCGAACATCTGACGGTGCAAAACGATGGCGGCCACCGCGTGCCCGGCTTCGTGATGCGCCACAGACGGGAGAAGATATTGGGAGGCTACATTCATGCGGTGCGGCTCTCAGATCTAGTTTCCATCCAAGCCCTGATATCGGATTCAAGCCATGCGACTCGGCCGGGGGAGATGCGACGCCGCTTAGGGAACAGGCCTGCCTTCAGAGTCGCGCGGTCGCGCTCGAACTGCGTTCCACTGAAGTGCTTCAGGGTCTTTGCCGACTGGCCGGCGGCCCAGGCAAGTGCCCGCTCGCCTTCCACATCTTCAAGCCAAAGATAGAGATCGTCGTCGGGAGCATCCAGCGTTGGACGGACATCAAATGCGTTCATGTCCGGACAGCCTTCAGAAAGAAGGGATAGAGGCTTCCGTTTGATCGGGAACGCTTAGTGTTGGTAGCGGCGCCCACATGTTCGAAAAGCGTGATCATTGATGAGTTCTTCCAGTCGGTGCGGCATCGCAGTGCTTTTGCGCATAGGACCGCAATTGTCGTGCCAACTGGGAAAATCGTTTCGGAACAACGTGATCGCTCTGGCAGCGTTGTGTCAGATGTCCGACATCGTCGAGAATCCGACAACGAGTGCTCCTCCTAATCACCGGATCAACCTCCGGCGCCAGTCGGTGACACCGCATTCCTCTGTCTTTCCAGGAGACGGCGTGGACATCAATGCCGTTCCTCACCGAACCCGCCTCCTAGCCCTTCGCCCATACGTCACGGCCGCCCCCCGGTTTGGCTTCAACCTGAAGGATTACGGCGTCCTCTTCGCAGAGAAGATCGGGTTGTTCGTGGCGCGCGCAGCGGAGCCCAAGGAGCTTTTCTGGGTTGCGGATACTGGCATGTCGATATTACGACCGTGTGTCCTTCGACAAGCTTGGTGGCTTCTTCAACCAGAATCTCGCCGCGGAGATCGAATCGTTATCTGCGCCGCAAAGTGCGGCCGGTGAGCGGCGTGGCCCTGCGTTCCAGTTGGCCACGGTCCTCGCTGGGACGAGCAAGTAAATGGCTTGCGCAGCAACGGTGCGATCACACCTGGAGCACGGCGTCATCAGGAAAGCGCCATCCTTGTGCGCCCACGACACCCTGGTCGCCATCGGCCGCATCGCGGGGGGGCACTGTGGGCGATAACCATTCATTGATCTGGGCGATTGAGGGTTCTGCCGGGGCGCTATTGCTGCTCGGTAGGGCTGCGGGCTGGCGAGTCTACCAAGGCGAGCAACGACAGGCGAGACGGCAGACATTACGTGACGGAACTTGATATTGCAGTGCAGCAAGCGTAGAGCACCGCGCGCTTATCGGAGTGTCGTCCATGGCCCTTACCAATGCTGGTAACGAGGCAGAACCTGTCGAACAATCGAGCCATTCTGAGGTCGAGCAGCACAGCACCAAGGCGCTGATGTCGGGCGCACTAGGTGTCGTTTATGGCGATATAGGCACCAGCCCGATCTATGCATTTCGCGAGGCGTTGCATGCATCAGCGGGTGGCAACGTCGCCAGCCGTGGCGACATCCTCGGCGTACTCTCGCTGATCATCTGGTCCCTGACGATCACCGTGACGATCAAATACATCATGTTCGTGCTCCGCGCCGACAATCGAGGCGAGGGCGGAGTGCTGTCGCTTATGGCGCTGGCGCGCAACAGTTTCCCGACCTGCTCTGCGGTGATCCTCGGCATCGGCATCGGCATCGGCATCGTCGGCGCGGCGCTTTTTTTTGGCGACGCCGTCATTACGCCGGCAATCTCGGTACTGTCGGCGGTCGAAGGTATGAATGTCGTCACGCCGACGTTCCAGCCCTATGTGGTGCCGCTGACACTGGCCATCCTGGCGATCGTGTTTGCGGTACAGCGGTTTGGCACCGGCGGCGTAGGATTGGTGTTCGGACCCGTTACCGCGCTGTGGTTCCTGGCCATCGGCCTTTCCGGGCTCAACCACATCATGGACGACCCGGAAATCCTGCTGGCAATCAGCCCGCATTACATCGTGTCGTTCCTGGTCAACTCGCCTGACGTCGCCTTCGTTACGGTTGGTGCAGTCTTCCTCGCCGTCACCGGAGCCGAGGCGCTCTACGCCGACCTCGGCCATTTCGGCCGCAAGCCGATCGTGCTCGCCTGGCTGGCGATCGTGTTCCCTTGTCTGTTGCTCAATTATGTCGGGCAAGGCGCCTTCGTGCTGGCAAATGGCGGCGTTGTCGGTCATCCGTTCTTCGAGATGAACCAGGGCTGGACGCTTATTCCGATGGTCGTGCTTGCCACGGCGGCGACCGTGATCGCCTGCCAGGCGGTGATCTCCGGCGCCTTTTCGCTGACCAGGCAAGCGGTACAGCTCAACATGCTGCCGCGTTTCGTCATCCAGCACACGTCGGAAAAACAGTCGGGCCAGATCTATCTGCCGCGCATCAACCTGATGCTGGCGCTGGTGGTGATGCTGCTGGTGGTCGGCTTCGGCGAATCCAGCCGGCTGGCCTCGGCCTACGGTATTTCGGTGACCGGCAATATGCTGGTGACGAACATACTGCTTTTTGTTGTGATGACGCGCATCTGGAAATGGCCGCTCGGCGTCGCGATAGCCTTAATGGCGGTGTTCGTCTTCATCGATACCGGCTTCTTTGCAGCTAACATCGTCAAGGTATTCGAAGGCGGCTGGGCCTCGCTTGCCATTGCCGCAGTGATCGTGATGACCATGTGGACTTGGATAAGAGGCAGCAGGTATCTATTTGACAAGACGCGCAGGAACCAGATTCCGCTCGATTTCCTTGCGGGCAATCTGTTGAAGAAGAAACCGCAGCTGGTGTCCGGTACGGCCGTGTTCCTGACCAGCGATCCCGCCAGTGCGCCGACCGCGTTGATGCACAGCCTGAAGCACTACAAGGCGCTGCACGAACAGAACGTCATCCTCTCTGTGGTGACGGCGCAGCAGCCCGTGGTGCCCGACAGCGAGCGGATCAAGATGGAAACGATCAATGAGCTGTTCATGCGGGTGACACTGACCTTCGGCTACATGGAACAGCCTAACATCCCGCGTGCGCTGGCGATCTGCCGCAAGCAGGGTTGGAAGTTCGACATCATGACGACGTCCTTCTTCCTGTCGCGTCGCTCGCTCAAGGCGTCACCCAACTCCGGCATGCCGGTGTGGCAGGACAAGCTGTTCATCGGCTTGGCGCGCACGGCCGCCGACGCGACGGAGTATTTCCAGATCCCGACCGGACGTGTGGTCGAGATCGGAACGCAAGTGGCCGTTTAGGTATGCCCGGTTAAGCAGAATCAATTGGCATTTCGCGAGCCGGTGAATGCCTGACCGGGCGGAGGCCACGATGCTTGCGCCAAACTGGGGTCCGGTTCCAGGCCTGAAGCTTCCGGCCCCGAAAGCCGTCCTTTACGCCTGCGATCATTTCCGTTCCGCATTGTCTTGCCGACCCACCAGTCGAGATGCGCTGAAACGACCTCGCCGGGCAGCAACTTATCATTTGAACCTAATCGATGTGCCGCAAGTCCGACCTTCATTCTTCAGTTCACAGGCTAGCGTTGCCAAAATCGGCGTGCCGCCTAACCGGCGCCGCACCGTGACCTGTCAGGATGCTATGCAGGCGCGAGGCAGAAGCTGGCTCGAGGCCGCCGGCCTGGTGCTGGTCCGGCAGCGGCCGGGCTCGGCCAAAGGCTTCATGTTCCTCTGGAGGATGAGACGGGTGCGGCAAACGTCGTCGTCTGGGTCAAGATCTCTCGAGAAATTCCGGCGCGTGCTTCTTGCTTCGGCCATGCTCGGCGTCCGCGGACGCATCCGACGGAAGAGGAGGTGGTGCACCTCGTCGCCCACGAGCTGACCGATCTGTCGGCCGGGCTGGCCAGCGTGGGAAACCGCAAGACGCCGTTTCCGTTGCCGCACGGCCGAGGGACGAGGCTCATCACGGCGGATCGGGCATCGATCCGCGCGGCATGCCGAAGGGGCGCGACATCGTCGATGCAGTATGACCATATCGACCCTATCAAGTTCAAGACGCGTAACTTCCGGTAGCGCTTCCGGAGGCCACTTCAGCAGCATGTTGTGCACACTTTTGTCGGACCCTGTTAACTGCCGATTGGCAGCAGGTCACCCCGTGCCGGATCCCAAATGTCGTCGCTCTCAAGCGCAACGACTGCCCGCACCCTTTTTAAGTCAGCGAGCACCTCCACCGCCGGACGCCGCCCCGTTTCCTGAGCCGCGGCGTAACGGGTGTATTTGTGACTGTCCGGCTCAAACCACTTCAACGATTCCAAAGTAGCCATGGCATCGCCCTTGCGGCTGCGCGTGATGCGAATGATCGTGATCCCATCCTAAGCGCTCGCGTCGAATGGAGACACGCTGCCAACGCTTCATCTGCTCTACCCCATCTTTGTTCCAAGGCGGTCGGATCATCTCAATGAGCCCTGCCTCGGGGTGGCCAAAGCATGCATATTTATCGTTCGGCCCCGCATCGAATTATCATCTGCGATGTGGGACTCGATCTTGGGTTGGCGACGGCTTCGCTCCGGGAGTAGACGTCGGACCACTGATAAGTGCCGGACCTTCTCCACAATTTCTCGGCGGACTCATCGTGAACGCTCGATTGGACGTAAATGCGGTTCGCGGAAACGCAGGTCTGGCCGGCATTGCGGAACTTCGCCTGGACCGCACCGTCAACAGCACCGTCAATGTCGGCATCATCGAAGATGATGAAAGGTGCATTGCCGCCGAGTTCAAGGCTGACCTTCTTGATCTGGTCAGAGCACTGACGCATCAGCAGCCGTCCGACCTCGGTCGAACCGGTGAAGCTGATCTTTCGAATCTTGGAATTGGTGCAGAGTTCACGGCCCACGCGATCACCTTCGGACGCATAGATCAGGTTGACCACGCCATCGGGAAAGCCGGCCTGATGGGCGAGGGCGAACATTGCGCCAGCCACGAGCGGCGTCTGTTCAGCGGGCTTGAGCACGATTGTGCAGCCCGCAGCCAAGGCCGGCGAGATTTTGCGCGCCACCATGGAGGCCGGGAAATTCCATGGCGTGATCGTGCCAACAACGCCGATGGGCTGCTTGATCACTAGCATTCGGCGGTCTGTCGAGGGTGCCGAGATCGTCTCGCCATAGACGCGATTGGCCTCTTCGGCATACCATTGCAGATACGCCGCCGCATGCGATACCTCTGAAATGGCTTCGGCAAGCGGCTTGCCCATTTCCGCAGTCAGAATCGCGGCGAGATCGCCTGCATGGTCGATGATCAGCTGATGCCATCGCCAAAGAACGTCGCTACGTTCTCGGGCCGTCAACGCGGCCCATCCCGACTGCGCAACATAGGCCTTGTCTACCGCAGCACGTGTCTCCTCCACGCCCATATCGGGAAGCTCTGCCAAAACTTCGCCGGTCGACGGATTGACGACCTCGAACGTCTTATTGCCAACTGGTCTGCCGAGTGCCGGCAGGCGGTCGATGGCTCCAAACAGGTGCGGGGATTTCAGACGGCGGATCATCGGCAGGCACAGGGGCAATACCGGATTCCTCCTCAACGCAGCGAACATCCAGGTCGACAGGCCGTCAGTGTGTATTCTGCACCAGTGGGTTCGTCGTAGGGCCTCGGCAAAGCAGCTGGTAGACCACGCTAGCCCGATGAAAAGACAGCAGTTTCGTTAGTTTGAGTGCCCGCGGTTCATCAATTGATGGATTAAGCAGTCGGATGTTTGCTTCATCCACCATGCCTGCTGGTGGCGTGCGACTGAATTCTGCAAAAAGGCGGCATACATGCTGAGGAGCGCCATTTCGGCGAGAGGCCGCCGGACCGCCAATGCCGCGCAAGGTCGGCGAAAACGACTCCGCGCGTCTGCATGATCTGCTTGGCCCACGGGCCTCCAACGCTCTTCCCACGAGAAGCCCCGATGAAGAAGGAAGGTGTGATGAGTTTCTTTACTCATCCTTGCCGCCCAGCGGCGGGCCGACCACCAAAATGGCGGGCTCGGCCGAAAGCAGCTTTTTGGCCGCCGCCTTGACCTGTTTGAGCGTCACCCGACCGATGCTGCGGGCGCGACGCTGGTTGTAGTCGACGTCGGCCTTGTGAATCTGCAAATCCAGGAGCCGGTCTGCAATCGAGCGGGTCGAGCCCAGTTGGTCGATGGCATAGGCGCCGATCAGGTGCTTCTTCGCCGCCTTGAGCTCGGCCCCGGTCGGTCCTTGCTGCGCCATCTGCTTTACCACATCTCGCACGATGCTCAGTGTTTGGGCAGCGCAGTCCGAGCGTGTCTCTGTCGTAACCAGAAGCGAGTCAAGGGTTAGTTCAGAGCTGACGTGATAGGCAAGGCCGCGTTTTTGACGTACCTCCTCGTAAAGGCGGGAAGTCAAGTATGAGCCGCCAAGGATGTCGTTCAGCAGCACGGCCGCGTAGAAATCCGGCGCGCTAGGCTTCACGCCAGGCCAGGCCAACGTCAGCGAAGTCTGCGGCAGGTCGTAGTTCTCCTCCACCAGTTGACCGAGTTTCGGCGCGACATCGTAGACGGGGACGAGGGTTTGTTGCTCAGGCAAATCACCAAACAGCTGGTCAAGCCTTTCCCTCAACGTGTTCGCGTCAATGTCACCCACCACGGCAATATGGAGCCCGTCGCGAGCGAAAATGGCCTGGTGGAAGGCGCGGAGGTCGGACGGCGTGATGCCGGGGAGGCTCTCTTTTGTGCCTTTTCCCGGCCTTGAACAAGGATGCGCGCCATAGATCGCGCGCAGCCATTTGCGCTGAGCGATGGCGTTAGGGTCTCGCTCGCTGCCGACGATGCGGGAGACAATCTCGGCGCGGACGCGATCGATCGGCCCCTGCTCGAAGCGCGGCGCGTTCAGCGCGAGCCGAAGCAGGCCGAACGCCGCGTCCTGCTTTTTGGAAAGCATGCACATCGATCCGTAGATGTCGTCGCTTTGCGCGTCCAAACTCATTTCGGCGCCGGCATGGTCGAGCTTCACCTGGAAGGCATCGCTGTCGTAATGGCCAGCGCCTTCGATGAACAGGCCGGCCATCAGTTTGGCCATCCCCTCCTTCCCGACCGGGTCCTGCTTGGTGCCGCCCTTGAAGGCAAAGCCGATGTTGACCGTCATCTCTTGATTCTCCGTCTTGGGCAAGAGATAGCCCGTGGTCGAACGGTCGAACGCGAGATAGCGGGCGGCAACTGCTTTGATTTGCTCGGGGGTAACCTTGCGGATGCGCTCGGCGCTCGGCCCCATGCTGCGATGAACATCCAGGAGGTGAAGTCCGAAAAGGGCATCATCGCCTGGCTGGTGGAGGACCACACAGTGGAAATCGATTCGGCCGTTCCTCGACATCCTTCACGGTACCGCCGGTGGCCAGCGTCGAGCCGTAGATGCTGGCGAGCCAGTCCAGGTTGTCTTCCGCAAAGATCATATTGCGCAAGTAGTGGTCCTTGGCCTTGCCTAGTTCCTCGTTGCTGACACCATCCTCGGCAATGCGGGCGACTTCGGCAGCGGCCGCCGCTTCGAGATCAGCCAGCTTGGCATCGCCGCGCGGTGCGCCATAGATGGCGAACTTGGTGTCGTCGAGCATAGTGCCCTGGAAATAGACGCGGGCGCTGGAAGCGATACCTTGCTGGACAGCGAGCGCCTGGTAGAGCCGGCCGCGGTTACCGCCGCCGAGAATTTCGGCCAGCAGGTCGAGCGCTTCGGCCTCGCCCGGCTTGGCGGTGTGGTAGGACGGCACCACCCACTGCGTCGAAAAACTGGGCACGCTGACGCGGGCGTCTGAGAGCGTGACGGTGCGCCTGGTGTTCTGCTCGGGCTCAACCGGCCGGATGCGCGGCGGCAGGTCAGGTCCGCGCGCCACCTTGCCATAGGTCTTCTCGGTCAGCACCTTCACCGTCTCCGGCTCGACATCGCCGGCCACGATCAGCACGGAGTTGTTGGGCGTGTAATATTTGTCGTAAAAGGCCTTGGCGTCGACGCGGTTCAGCTGCTCGATCTCCTGCATCCAGCCGATGATCGGGATGCGATAGGGCTGGTTCTGCCACAGCGTCGCGTCGATCTCCTCATGGAGCACGTCCTGCGGGTTAGTGTCGGTGCTTGAGCGGCGCTCCTCGATGACCACGTCGCGCTCGGTCTTGACGACATCGTCGGTCAGGATGAGGTTTCGCATTCGGTCGGCCTCGAAGCTCATCATCAGCTCGAGCGCCGACGGCGCCACTGTCTGATAGAAGGCGGTGTAGTCGGAGGAGGTGAAGGCATTTTGCGAGCCGCCGATCTCGAACACTGCGCGGTCGAATTCGCCGGCCGCATGGTTGGTCGTCGCCTTGAACATCAGATGCTCGAAAAAATGGGCAATGCCGGATTTGCCCGGCGGCTCGTCGGCGCTGCCGATCTTGTACCACACCATGTGGGTGACGATCGGCGCCCGGTGGTTGGGAATGACGACCACCTCCATGCCGTTGTCGAGCACGAAATCCCTCGCCTTGCCGTCCTCCCATGCGACGGGGATCGGAGCCGTCCCCGCGCCGACCAACTCGGACGCAACGGACGTCCTGCGAAGCCCATGAGTGCGGGGCTTGCTTGGTAGTTCTGATAGGGAGAGTGGGGTTATGGGCTGCGTTCCCGGCAAAGTGATCTGTTCCTCATTTTGAAGGATCTATGTCTCCCGAACGCCTATTGGGAGAAAGTGGATCGGCACGCGACGCCGAGCCACGTGAGCCGTCAGCGTGTTGCTGGGCCTGACGCGAGCCTCATCTTTGGATGCGTCCGGGAAACTTTCGGCATGGTGAGGCCATGGGAAGTCTGCTCGTTATCCATTGGGTGTTTGCGGATACCTGAGCATGCCCCGTGCCAAGTAAGAAAGCCCCGATTCGCAAGGTTTGATCCAACCTTGATACTTGCGATATCCGACATTGTCGGGCATCCGACAGAAAGCGCCTTTCGCCGGCGCGCCGGCTATGACGCTCGCCTCCTCCGGCGTGACGACGATCCTTTGGCGGGCGCCGCGCACACCGATCTGCCCGCCTATCAGCACCGCGACATCGAAGGACAGCGCGATCGTGACTGGATGGGTCTTACGCAAACATGCAGCAGTGCCACCGCGATCAGGACTTCATCCGCCCCACAAAGACCCGAGCGCGAGGGACGACGTGTAAGGCAACATGTCATCCTCGATAATGATGCCGCGCATAAAGAGGTAAGGTCCCTCGTCGTACCGGCGAGCCCCTTCGCTGGGTCTCGCGAGGGTCTGGTTTGCGAACGTCGACCGACAGCATCACGGCATGGGCGGCCCCATCGGTAGGCAAGCATTGACCGTGCCATCAGCGTTGAGGCAGCGCAGAGCCCAATTTCCCGGTGCCAGCCGGTACGTTGGAGCTTCAACTGTGGCCAGCCAAGCGGGCCGAGGCCGTGAAACTCCTGATACCCTGGACCGTCCGGATTGCAACGCACGACGCCTTGGTCTCGCGCCAACGTCCATTGACGCTCAGCGAAGCATCATGCGGACGAGCTGGGAAAGCTTGGCCGGGCCGGCGCCTTCCCAGGCGCACGGGACGCGCGACGACCCATGTGGACCTTGGATTTCACTACGCACTTACGCTGCTTCGGCCTTGTCAGCAGCCTGAGCATAAAGCGTGCTCAGCTTTCAGGGCGAGCCTCTTTCATGTTGATAGCATCTGTCGTCATTCAGGATCGCCCCATTTTCGCATGCCGCTTGCAGCTTTCAGACTGTTGTCAGCCAGGGCCGCCATAAAGGGTCTCGTTTAACGCATTCGGGAGGCTTCATCACTCGACCACATTAATTTCGGGCGGTTCGCCGGCGCTCCGAATGGCACTTAACACCAGATCCTCTCCAAACCCGTGATGATCCAAGAGGAAAACGAAAAATCCCTAAATCATAAAAAAGCACCGATACGGTCGGCTCCAGGCTGATGAAATTGCGGTCTCACTGGCCACGCACGATACTTGCGATGGCGATGGCCATTGCAAAGGCCGGTCAAGCACCCAAGACGCTGACAAGCACGCCTCCGACCAAAGCTCGATCGTTGGCAGCCTTTCTAGCCGTATACTTGGGGCATTTTGGGACGGCGATCCGGACGCCGATTAAAACCTGCCGGTCGTCTAAATGGAATGGTTGGTCCGGGTCCTTACTGGACCCCGCCAACCCGATCGGGCCGGCGCACAGGGGCACCCAGACAATTGGACACGTCGCCTTTGCGCGGCGGCTTGCACTTTCTCGGATGGCCTTTTTTCTCCCCGGGCGAAATCGAGCGAGCGGTGAGGCGGAGCCTTCGATTTTGCCGATCATGTCGTGTCGCTTCGATCGAACTGCTCAGACGATGATAGCGGCATTGATTGCCGCGGCCGAAATGCGTTGTGTGAAGTACGATTTCTACGCCGTATACATACTGCCGTACAGTTCGCCCTGTCAGCAGCCTTGCCAGCAATCCGCCCTGTGTCCAACTGTCGTCGAATTCACCGGTGTCATTGAGGAATTCGTATGATCGCCTCGAAACCATCATTGCGACCGCGGGCGGGCGACGCAAGCTCTAGACTGCCACCGATCCGCTGGATAACCATGTTAGCGATATGTAGACCAAGGCCTGAGCCCGCAGCAGGAGTAGCACCACGACTAAATCGCTTTGTAAGCCCTTCGAGGTCGGGGAGGGGCACCACCGGTCCGGCGTTTGCAATAGCGATGGTTCCATCAGTTTGGACGGAAACTGTTGTCGGAACAGTGGCCAGTCCATGTATCAGCGCATTCTCGATCAGGTTACGAAGGAGGATCCCAAACGCATCGACATCCACTTTGCGCATCAAAGTGGGGCAGCCGTCGACGTTAAGATGCAGGCGTCCGGCATATTGCGGCTTTTTCCTCAGGTCGTCGATTTCCAGCCGAACCGATCGGACAAGATCGATCGCGTGATCCGCCATGCCAACCCCCGATTCAGCTTGAGCGAGCTGAAGCACTTTTTCGACAAGGCGGCCAAGGCTCGACAGCGCTTGCTCGATGCCGCGCGCACGCATTTTGGCCGACCCATTGGGGAGCTCGGCCACTAATCTCTGCATCTGAGCGATTGAACCTGCGATCGGCGTGCGCAGTTCATGCGCACTGTTTGCGGCGAACTCGCGTTCGGCCTCGAGAGCCGCCCGCAGACGATCGAGAAGCCGATTGACGGATGCCGCGATTGGAGCCAACTCTGCCGGGAAATCGCTCAAGTCCATTGGTGACAGATTGCCGCCGTCGCGCGATCCGATCTGCTGTCGCAGTACCTCGATTGGCCGCAGCGAGCGCCGGATCACGATCCACCAAACAGCTAAGCTAAAGGGCAGGAGCACGAGTGTCGGAAGGAAGACAAAAAGTGCGCCCTTCGCGATTGTGGTACGGCGGCCATCAAGCGGTTCGGCCAACTGATGATACACGCCGTCTTGGATCTGCTCTGTGTAGACGCGGTAATCAGCGTTTCCCCAAAAGCCGTTACTCAGGGGAGCATCAGGGAAGGGCTGCTGACCCTCTTCCGGTTCAGAAATAAGCACTACCCCGTACTTATTAATAACCTGCTCACGATAGGTCCAGTACTTTTCATAAGTTTGCAAGTGGTTATTGTATTGATCAACGTGTTTTCCATTCAAGACCTTGATCAGCTCTGGTTGTCTGTACTTTGCGCTCGCCTGGAGCAAGTCATCCGAACTTTCGTTTACATTATTGCAAAAAATGAACGCAGCAATGGTTGGGGCGGCGATCCAAACCAGGAGCGTTGCCCCGCCTAACCACGATATCAGCTTTCTCGTCATGCTGTTCGAGTTCGTCATGTGACCACGAGCCTGTATCCGAAGCCACGCACGGTTGCTATTCTATCCCCGCCGATCTTCTTGCGGAGCCGGCTGACATAAACCTCCACTGTGTTGCTCTCGAACTCCGAATTGAATGAATAAAGCGCGTGCTCGATCTTCCCCTTTGAAACGACCGAACCGGGCTGGCGTAGAAGGCAGTCGAGCACCGCCCATTCGCGTCCAGACAGGTGGACCTCCTGCCCGTCGCGGAAGAGGCGTCGCTCGGCTGCCTGTATGGAAAGCGTCCCAACCGAAAATTGCGGCTCCGGAAAATGCCCTTGGCGACGTGCCACTGCACGGATGCGTGCCGAGAGTTCCCCCAGATCGAACGGCTTGACCAAATAGTCGTCGGCGCCAGCGTTGAGCCCCTCGATGCGATGCGAAATCCGATCGCGGGCTGTCAGAATGATGACCGGCGTTGTATCAAGCCCCTTGATCAGCTCCCGCAGATAGTCGATGCCATTGCCGTCCGGCAGGTGAACGTCGAGCAAAATAACGTCGTAGCCGGCCACAGCTGCATGACCGCGCGCTCCGGACAGGCCCTCGGCCCAGTCGACCGCGTGGCCACCAGCCACCAAATGATCGTGCACAGCACTTCTAAGGTCGTCGTCGTCTTCAATGAGCAGTATTCGCATCAGGCTGCCGAGCTCCGGTATGAGGGCAAGGCTCCTGCCTTATTGATCGAAGCTGACAGTAGGCTGAACCGGCGCCAGCGAATATCTGGGGGCTTTCAGGCTGCTGTCAGCTACAATTGCAAGAAAGGGGTCGTTAACAAAGCCAAACGAAGAGGCCTTATGAAACCCCTCCTGATCTCGGCACTTTTGCTCAATGTGACCACCGGCGGCTGTACACTGGTTGGCGGGCAATTCGACGTGGCGGTCAACGAATGGCAGCCGCGCCACGCGTCAATGTCCAGGCTTGAAACTGACAGGTGTCTTAAATACGAGGGCACCGTAGCGGGTGCCTCCAGTTATCGAACAGTGCCTAGCAGGTCAGAAGTGCACTTTGACCATAGGGGTCGTCCGTATTTTCGGCGCTCGCGAACAGAGTCGACGGTCAATCGATGCGCCACTGCCAGAGTCTGGAACGGTCAAGTGTTTGTTATCCCCCGTCCGGGCCATATTCTCTGCCGAGGACCAAGAAGGCCCTATTTTCGGTGCCCACGAACAGAGCCAACGGTCAATCGATGCGCCACTGCCAGGGTCTGGAACGGTCAAGTGTTTGTGATCCCCTGTCCCGGCCGTGTTCTCTGCCGAACTCGCCCTTGTAGTCGGCACACCAAAGATCGTTAGGGCGACAGCCGTTTGAAAGTGGTGTCCCCGTCGCCCTGTTGCGCCTGCGCTTGCGGCGCTCGACCATGCCGGCGGTCGAGCACGGCATGCACGGTCGAGATCGCGGGCCGGTGCACATCCGGATACAGCCGGGCCAGCCGCTCGCGTATCTTCGGCGCACCCCATGTCGGCTTGTCTTGCTTGAGGCGCACAATCAGCTTCTCGATTTGAAACGGAAGCTGATTGGCGTGGCGATAGGGCCGCCGCGATCGGTCCGTCAGCCCCTCCAGGCCGCTGTCGTTGTAGCGCGTGAGGATCTTGTAGCCGGTCTTGCGCGAGATATCGAACTCCCGGCAAAGCACCGCCATCTTCTCGCCGTCCAGCAGCCGGGCGACGAACTTCAGCCGCTCTTCCATGACGTTACACTCCTTCCAAGGCACCTTGCTCTCCTTGCAAAGGGCCGAAAGTGTAACCCATCTATCCGGAATGAACTGTCACCCATCTTTCGGGAAGGGCAGTCATGGCCAAGGCAACTGGAAGCCGAATTTTCTTTTAGAGTATGAATCAGCGCCGTCTGCCGAAAAGCGCGTCCACGATCTTCCCTTTTGAAACGACCGTGCAGGGCTGGGGCAGACGGTAGTCGAGCACCGCCCATCCGCGTCAAGTCAGGTAGACCTCCTGCCCGTCGCGGAAGAGGCGTCGCTCGGCTGCCTGTATGGAAAGCGTCCCAACCGAAAATTGCGGCTCCGGAAAATGCCCATGGCGACGTGCCACTGCATGGATACGCGCTGAGAGTTCCCCCAGATCGAACGGCTTGACCAAATAGTCGTCGGCTCCAGCGTTGAAGCCCTCGATGCGATGCGAAATCCGATCGCAGGCTGTCAGAATGATGACCGGTGCCGATTCAAGTTCCTTGATCAGCTCCCGCAGATAGTCGATCCCATTGCCGTCCGGCAGGTGAACGTCGAGCAAAATAAGGTCGTAGCCGACCACAGCTGCATAATCGCGCGCTTCGGACAGGTTCTTGGCCCAGTCGACCGCGTGGCCACCAGCCACCAAATGATCGTGCATAGCACTTCCAAGGTCCTTATCGTCTTCAGTGAGCAGTATTCGCATCATGCTGCCGAGCTCCGGTATGAGGGCAAGGCTCCCATCTTATTGGTCGAAGCTGACAATAGGCTGAACCGGCGGCAGCGAATTATTTGGGGAGCTTTCAGGCTGCTGTCAGCTACAACTTGCAAGAAAGGGGTCGTTAACAAAGCCAAACGAAGAGCCCCTATGAAACCCGTCCTGACCTCGGCACTTTTGCTCAATGTGACCCCCGGCGGCTGCATCAGCAAATTGATTTGGGAAACAGGCGCGCCGGTTCTAATGACCGACGCAGGCCGAGGTCTGGAACAGCTGGACCAGCGAACGGCGTCTTCGGTTTTTCAGGCAACAGCCACATGGAAGAATATGATTGGCTCGACCATGCGCCGAGCTTTGTCGAACGGATTGGTCGCGGGCGCACTACCACAGATTATGGCAGGTTTACGCCCTGGCCTTGACACCCGGGGTGATCGTCACCGGCGGAGCCGCGGCGTACTGATCGGATATCTAACGTCGCTGAGTCTCTCGTCGGTGCAGTGGATCTCTCGGCTTAGCCATCATGCAAAAAACGACGGTTCCGCGACACCACTTTTCAGGTCCGTGACACAGGCTTTGTGAGCCGATCTGTTGTTCTTACCCCAGGCTAATGGCTGAACAGCTCTGTCGCCGGCTCGATGCGCCAGATGGCGCGATGTTTTGAACCCTTTCACGAGGCGACGGCAGCAGCCGACCGGCTCTCCTATCGCGGCTCCCGCGATCCACACACCCAGCAAGGGAATCTACCATGGTAATGAAGGCACCGGTTGCCGACGCTAGGAATGGGTCGGTAGTAGATCGGCTGGTCGGCATCGACCTCGCTCGGGGCCTGGCTGTCTTCGGGATGTATGCCGCCCATCTCGGTCCCGACCCCGGCGAAGGAGGACTAGTCGGGTTTCTGATGGAACTAACCCATGGGCGGCCGTCGGCCCTGTTTGCCGTATTGGCCGGTTTTTCAATCCTCCTGATTACAGGTCGCAAGGCGCCGAAGTCGGGGATAGCCGGTAGACAGGCCATCGCCAGAGTCGCAATTCGTGCCCTTGTTTTGCTCGCGCTTGGCTCAATCCTGGGCTGCCTCGGTACCCAGGTCGAAGTCATCCTAGAATACTACGGAATTTGCTTCTTGTTGGTATTGCCGCTCCATCGGCTCAGCGCATATCAGCTGGGCTTGATCGCTGCCGCTACGGCATTAGTTCTCCCGCAAGTCCGTTCCTCCCTTCTGTCGGTTGCCCCCAACCTCCTCGACCCGGTCTTCAACCTCATGGTCAACGGCTACTATCCCGCGGTGACCTGGGTTCCTTTCCTCATCGCTGGCATGGCCATCGCGCGCCTTAATCTTAATACGCTAGCAGCGCATTGGCGCCTTGGTCTGGCGGGGGTCGCGCTGGCCGTGTTGGGCCATGGGGGATCCTTGCTCGCGCTGAGTTCCCGCGCTTTGACTGAAACCTCCTTGTGGTGGTCTGACGTTGACGGCGCTTTTGAGCCTTCCAAGTCGTCATTTATAGTCAAGTCGTCATGGATAGCCGCACCTCATAGCGAAACGACGCTTTCGATCGTGGGCAGCACCGGTTGCGCAATGATCATCTTGGCGGCTTGCATGCTCGCTGTGGATGCGCTCCCGCGTCTGCGAAAGCTGGTCTGGCCAATAATCGCAGTCGGCTCGATGTCTTTGACGGCCTATGTGCTGCACATTGCGGGAATAGCCTATCTTATGAAGATAAACATTTTCAAAGACGAGAGCCTGTCCACGCTCTTTGGCTTCGTTGTGGTTATCAGCACTTTTGCGGTGCTTTGGCTGCGCGTCTTCCAGCGAGGACCGATGGAAGTGCTGATGGGTAGGGTCGCAGATCTCGCGCGTCACATCCGCTGAGCACCGCCGCGCCCCGGCCTCCCGATCACATTACGGACAAGGTGGGGCTTTGTCCAAAGCTTGTTCGCGGCAGGGGAGGGTACTTCCTCCCACCCTGCCGCCTTGTTGATGGAAGCTAAAACGGTCGCGCAGGCGCTAGAGTTGCATCGGCATAATCAGCTTAAACTCGCGAAGTTAAACCCGCGGTTGGTCTATCTCGGCCCGCCTCACCTGAAAGGCTAAGGTATCCGTTTCGGTCAAGGGTTTTAGGGGCCATTTTCGCTGCGCCTTGAGGAGAGCGTTTGCTAGGATGAGGAGCTTTCGCAACAAGATGATGACCTTTGCGGGTTTGCCTGCCGCCTTTAGCGCCTGGTATTTTGCCTTGAGGTCGGGGTTGAAGCGCAGGGCGAAGGGCCGGGCATGTAGAGGGCCTGGCGAACATTGGCCCGGCCGCCCAGGCGCGGCCGATCCATTTTGCCGAGGCCGGCGAGGCTTGCGGCCTTTGGTTCCGAGTTCCGGCATGTCGATGGTGAGTGTGCAGGCGGTGGCATCCGATGCGCCATATGCTGGTCAGGATTTCGCGGCGCTGGACAGCGTCGGGATCGGCTTTCATGAGGGTAAGCATCGTCTGATCGATATCGCTGAGTTCACGTGGATCTGCTTCCAGCCACTCGTTGTTGTGGCGCCTGAGCAAGGCAAGCGGTCAAGGTCTGGCTCTGGTGCTGGCTGCGGTGCGATCCCCGCACGGGCCAGGTGCCGATCGTGTCGACGATCCACCTCGCCGCGACCAGAGAGCTGCTACTCTCTTCCGCTGTTCATTCTGGCCTCTTC
>NZ_RZOL01000990.1:0-391 GCF_004022985.1 Mesorhizobium sp. M7A.F.Ca.ET.027.02.1.1
GAGATGCATCGCCACTGTCCGCGCCCAATCATCATGCCGCTCTCGAACCCGACCTCGCGGGCGGAAGCCCAGCCGCAGGATCTTATCGCCTGGACCCAGGGTGCCGCGCTGGTGGCCACCGGCAGCCCGTTCGCCCCGGTATTCTGGGAGAATGAACACTACGAGATCGCCCAGTGTAATAACGCCTATATTTTCCCGGGTCTGGGGCTGGGCGTACTGGCCTGCAACGCGCGCCGGGTGACGGAAGAGATGCTGATGGCAGCAAGCCGCAGCCTGGCCGCGCAGTCTCCGCTGGTCACCACGGAAAAAGGCGGATTGCTGCCGCCGGTAGATCAGATTGAAACGGTCTCACGCCAGATTGCCGTCGCCGTCGCCCGGGCCGCGATTGAAC
>NZ_RZOL01000991.1:0-391 GCF_004022985.1 Mesorhizobium sp. M7A.F.Ca.ET.027.02.1.1
GTAAACATATCAGCCAGGTTGATTTCACCGGCTCGAAACAGACGGCCGCGCTCGGCGCCTAACACTTGGTCCTGTCTTTGAGCGGGCTGACGCGCGAGCCATTCCAGATACGTGGTTTTAGCTGGTACCTGTCCATCCATGCTGGCACGAGTGCCCTCGTCCATCTCATCAATATCAATGCCGAGTTCGCGCCAGGACTTGAGAATCAGGGTTTCAGTAGAACGACAGCAGAAGTGAATCTTCCCAGGTCCCTGTAGGTAAGGCACCTTATGCCCGACCGGTTTGTTATCCAGTGTGTAGCGCAGCAGGTCACGAATAATGCAGTCATGGCTGGTTTTATTGTCCAGCGTAGACAGCCACTGTTTACTTTTCACGATATCGCTGTTGGCAC
>NZ_RZOL01000992.1:0-388 GCF_004022985.1 Mesorhizobium sp. M7A.F.Ca.ET.027.02.1.1
GTGATGGACGGGATCATCGCATTGGGCAGGGCGTAGCGCAGGACGATGTACCAGCCGGGCAGGCCGCTGGCGCGCGCGGTGCGGATGTAATCCTCGCTAAGCTGCTCCAGCATCGCCGAGCGGACCTGGCGCGCTACTATCCCCAGGTGAACGAACGCCAGCGTCAGCGAGGGCCAAATCAGGTGCTGAAGAGCGTTGAAGAAGACCTCACCGTTGCCCTCCAGCAGCGCGTCCAGCAGATAAAACCCGGTGACGTGCGTCGGGGGATCGAGCCAGTCGTCCAGCCTGCCGCCGCCCGGCAGAATCTGCAGATGCCCGTAGAACAGCACAATGACGCCCAGCCCAAGCCAGAAGGCAGGCGTGGAGATCCCGGTCATCGCCATTAAAC
>NZ_RZOL01000993.1:0-385 GCF_004022985.1 Mesorhizobium sp. M7A.F.Ca.ET.027.02.1.1
CCAGGAATACCGAGCGCTAGCTGACGCATCTTCTCGTAACCCAGTGCTGGCGCGAGTTTGGCTGCCTTCCTGCCTGCGGCGAACAGTGTGATCGTCTTCTTGGGATGATCGAGTGCCTCCGACCCTCGTCGATGAATGTCGCCGGAATGCCAGAGATGTTGATAAGGCTCTTTTGAAGAAATCAGATTGCTTAGATTCTCTGCGAAGACACTCCTCATTTCCTTCGAAATCCTCGGCGCGTTGCCGAGATTCGCGATCGATTGCTGAACCTTCAACGCCTTGTCCCGATCGGTCCGGCGCTTCGACAGCGCGGAACGTTCGGTCTTGTCTGCGCGGTACTGGCGGAGGAAGCCATCCAAGCGCCGCAGATCGAACTGTACGGCGA
>NZ_RZOL01000994.1:0-384 GCF_004022985.1 Mesorhizobium sp. M7A.F.Ca.ET.027.02.1.1
TCCGGGTACTGCGCCACCGGCAGCGTGCGGATCGCCAGCATCCCGGCGAGCATGATAAGAATGGCAATAACCCAGGCAAAGACCGGGCGACGCACGAAGAAGCGGGAAAACATCAGGCGTTTCCTCCGCTGGTTTTCATCTCTTCGGCCTTCACTTCCTGCCCGGCGGCCACTTTGTCGGTGCCTTCCACAATCAGCTTATCGCCCGCCTTCAGGCCGCTCAGCACCAGCCATTTGTCGCCGTAGGTATCGCCCGTCTCCAGCTGACGCTGCTCAACCTTGTTGCTGGCATTGACCACCAGCGCGGTGGCGGTGCCTTTGGCGTCGCGGGTGATGCCCTGCTGCGGCGCGAGGATCGCGTCGTTCATGATGCCTTCATCCACCC
>NZ_RZOL01000995.1:0-382 GCF_004022985.1 Mesorhizobium sp. M7A.F.Ca.ET.027.02.1.1
TCATAGCAAAAAGCGCACCGGCGCTTTACGCTCCAAAATCATGATTCGCCTCGATCCCGCGACCGCCAGTCCCGCCGCGCCGCCCGCCGTCCCGGCCTGGGCGCTCGCAAGCGCCGGCGCGCCGAGCGACGCCGACGCCGCCTTCCGGGCCGGCGCCGCCCTGGCGTCGCTCGACACGCTGGCCCGCGCTCAAGCCAGCTGGGCCGGGGCCTGGCGACAGCGCCTGGCGCTTAGCTGCGCCGCCGCCAGCATGCGGCTTGTTGGCCGCGCCGAGGACGCGGCCGCCCTGCGCGACGCTTGGTATCTGCGCCAGGTCGGGACCGACCCCGGTCCCGCCGGCGCCGTCTTTGGTGCCTGGCGGCAGTTGGCCGGGCAGCCACCC
>NZ_RZOL01000996.1:0-381 GCF_004022985.1 Mesorhizobium sp. M7A.F.Ca.ET.027.02.1.1
TCCCTGCATCCTGCCAGTCTTTATCATCAAGCAGCGCGCGGGCCCAGCCCTCTTCGCGAGTAAAGTCGACGTTAAACGACATACGCAACAAATTATCGGCGCAGGCGTCAATAACCAGCACCGATTCACCTAAAAGCTGTAATGACCACGCCAGCGCCGCGGTAACAGATGTGGTACCCACACCGCCACGGACACCCTGTAATCCGAGTATGGCCATCAATGGCTCCCTTATTGTTGATTGGCGAATTCAGCTAATAACGGCCAGCGTTTAATAGCCGCGGCCAACTGTTCCCGCTGGGAAATATCGGTGTAATCTATTTCAGGTAAAGAAAAGGCCTGCGTCAGCGCCAGAAAATCGTTTTGGAATGTGTAACCCAGGGT
>NZ_RZOL01000997.1:0-379 GCF_004022985.1 Mesorhizobium sp. M7A.F.Ca.ET.027.02.1.1
CCTATACATTACCGATGTCACACGCAATGGTATCGTCAGATACGATCCTAAGACCCTTTCCATGTCGCTGATTGCGGCAAACGAAGACGTCCACTGGCCAGACACGCCGGCAATCCGTCCGAATGGGGATCTGATATTTACCTCGAGTAGTCTCAATGATCACTTCGCGGGAGTCGTTAAATCCGGAGAGGAACGCTATGATTTATGGCGCTTGCCTCTCAGAGCTTCTAAGGATTAGTCGCGCGTCACTTCAGTAATCAACATCGACAATCCATTCATGTAGTGACTTTTTTTAGCCTGCTCACGGTATTTGGTTGGGGAGAGTCCATATTGATTCGAGAACGCTCTGCTGAACGTTGACGGCTCCTCGTAGCCTAAC
>NZ_RZOL01000998.1:0-379 GCF_004022985.1 Mesorhizobium sp. M7A.F.Ca.ET.027.02.1.1
GCCCGCAAGCGTATTGCAATGTGTCCGCCGCCACGCGACGCAATGACGCCCGTTCGGGCCGCCAGCTTACAAATCCGTAAATTGATTCTGCGCCGCATAGCGGTATGGCTTGCCCGGCATTGATCGCCGCCGATCGTGCCTTCGCAAGTCCGATCCCTCCCGCATGGAACCGACATGGCTGATATCTGCACGCAAGGCGTCGACACGGGCTTTGTCGGCCTTGGATTTGCCAAGGTCGCTTTCCTCGGCCTTGTGCAAGGCATCACCGAACTGCTGCCGATCTCCTCGACCGCCCATATGCGCATCGTGCCGGCTGTGCTTGGCTGGCGGGACCCGGGCTCGGCTTTCTCCGCCGCCATGCAGCTGGCGGCCCTTGCAG
>NZ_RZOL01000999.1:0-378 GCF_004022985.1 Mesorhizobium sp. M7A.F.Ca.ET.027.02.1.1
GTCCGTGTCCTACCAGGAAGCGCGCTTCGACACGTGCGCCGGCAGCCATACCGGCGTGAAAGGCGCGATGCAGCTCACCAAGAGTACGGGCCGCGGCCTCGGCTTCGATCGCGATATCAACGAACAGAATGTCGAGGGCGGAGTGAAGCTGCTGAGTCAAGCGGTCAAGAAATGCGGCGGCACGAATTACGCATGCCTCGCCTCTTACTACAACGGTTCGACGGCGGCCGAACAGGCCAATTGGTCGGCTGGCGTCGGGCGCTGGCATGGATACTTCAACGAGTATGCGGGGTCCGGTAAAGCGCCGGCTGCCGCCCCGCCGCCCTTTAGCATCCAGGTTAGCGGCACCGCCGCTGCCGGTGCCGCACAGACTGGCGG
>NZ_RZOL01000099.1:0-16876 GCF_004022985.1 Mesorhizobium sp. M7A.F.Ca.ET.027.02.1.1
GTCCATGAAGTGACCAGCCCGCAGGCCTTCGAAGGCCTGCGCATGACCGGCCGTAAAGTCCGGCATCCGGAAAAGACGCTGGCCGTGGTCGATCACAATGTCTCGACCTCGCCCGAGCGCAAGTTCGGCATCAAGAACGAGGAAAGCCGCATCCAGGTCGAGGCGTTGGCCACGAACGCCAGGGATTTCGGCGTCGAATATTATTCCGAGAACGATATCCGCCAGGGTATCGTCCACATCATCGGTCCCGAGCAAGGCTTTACACTGCCCGGCATGACCATCGTCTGCGGCGACAGCCACACCTCGACGCACGGCGCTTTCGGTGCGCTGGCGCACGGCATCGGCACATCCGAGGTCGAGCATGTTCTGGCGACACAGACGCTGATCCAGCGCAAGGCCAAGAACATGCTGGTGCGTGTCGACGGCCAGTTGCCGGAAGGCGTCACCGCCAAGGACATCATCCTGGCCATTATCGGCGAGATCGGCACTGCCGGCGGCACCGGCTATGTCATCGAATATGCCGGCGAGGCGATCCGTGCGCTGTCGATGGAAGGCCGCATGACGATCTGCAACATGTCGATCGAAGGCGGCGCGCGCGCCGGCCTGATCGCCGCCGACGAGACGACCTTCGCCTATGTCAAGGACAAGCCGCGCGCGCCGAAGGGCGCGTCCTGGGATGCGGCACTCGAATACTGGAAGACGCTGCAGTCCGACGAAGGCGCGCATTTCGACAAGGTGATCGTGCTCGACGCGGCCAAGCTGCCGCCGATCGTCTCCTGGGGCTCGTCGCCCGAGGATGTCGTGTCGGTGCAAGGCATCGTTCCGAACCCGGCCGACATCGCCGATGAAAACAAGCGCACCTCCAAGCAGCGCGCGCTCGACTATATGGGTCTGACGCCGGGCACCAAGATCACCGACATCACGCTCGACCGCGTCTTCATCGGCTCCTGCACCAACGGCCGCATCGAGGATCTGCGCGCCGTCGCCAAGGTGGTCGAAGGCAAGACGGTCAGCCCGCATGTCGATGCGATGATCGTGCCCGGCTCCGGCCTGGTCAAGGAACAGGCGGAAGCCGAAGGGCTCGACAAGATCTTTGTCGCCGCCGGTTTCGACTGGCGCGAGCCGGGCTGTTCGATGTGCCTGGCCATGAACGACGACCGGCTGAAGCCGCATGAACGCTGCGCCTCGACCTCGAACCGCAATTTCGAGGGCCGGCAAGGCTTCAAGGGCCGCACCCATCTCGTGTCGCCGGCGATGGCGGCCGCGGCGGCGATCGCCGGCCACTTCGTCGACATCCGCGAGTGGAAGTAACCCGGATTTGAACAGAACCCGAGCCGCGCCCGGCTCGGGTCAGCTCTTTCCGTCGCGGCGGACGAGCTCGTGGAACTCCTCGCGGCGTCCCGGCTGTTCGGCCGCGACCACAAGCGCAAGCTGTTGTTCCTCGAAGAGCTTGAACCATTCGTCCCATTCGACGAGTTCATAGCCTCCCGCATTGAGCGGCCGTTCAGGCTGGTCCTGATCCTGATAGGCGTGCTGGCCGAAGACCAGCCTCAACATGGGCTGCGTCCCCGCTTCGGGCGATATGTCGACGATTGCGGGAAAGCCGGCGCGCCCGGCAGCCCATGAGCGGATCGCATCGTGGTCGGTCAGTGTGATTGTGTCGGCCATGGGTCGCTCCAGATTGTGAACGGAGGAACGCTGACTGGGGACTGCGGTTCCCTGACATTATTTTGAGACGGCGGTCCTGCTTACCGCTTTCGCTTAACCGCTTGTTTGGGCTTGCCCTCTAAGCTCTTCCCTGACGTAAGCCAGGGGAAGTCACAGTCGGTTGGACACGGGTCTGCTCATTGCGCTGCTCAACCCGACGATCGCGCTGGCGCTCGGCGCGGCGTTCCTTGTGCTATGGTCCTATCAGCGCCACCGCCCCTATCTGGCCGTTTTGGCGATCAGCTACAGTCTCTCGGCGGCTGGCTTCCTGCTGCAGTATTTCACCTTGCCCATCGGGATGCCGCTGACCAAGCTTACGTCGAACATCTGCTTCACCATCGCCGCGTGCTGCCTGGCCAGCGCTGTCATCCACCGCTATGGCCGCAAGGTGCCCTATGTGGGGATCGCCGTGCTGGCCGGCGGCGGCCTGGCGTCGTTGTGCTGGTTCCTGTTCGTCGCGCCGGATCTCACCTGGCGCATCCTGGCGATGAATTTCGCATTCGGCGGCATCAGCCTTCTGGTTGCTGCCGAACTGCGCCCGGTGCGCAACAACGGCCCGACCGAAAAAATCCTGTTCGTGCTGTCGCTGCTGTCGGGCGTCAATTTCTTCGTGCGCACCCTTGCCGTCGTCATCGCGCATGGGCCCTTCGCCAGCTATGACGGGTTCTATGGCTCGTCCTACTGGACGACGGCGCTGCTGTCGCACGCGCTGCTCTCGCTGCTCATCGCGCTGTGCCTGTTTTCCGCCGCGGCACTCGACGTGTTGAAGGCATTGAAGACCGAGACCTATACCGACCCCCTGTCGGGCCTGCTCAACCGGCGTGGCTTCGAGGAACGCGGCATGCTGCTCTTGCAGCACTGCGCCTCGGCCCGGTTCCCGGTCGCGCTGGTGCTGGCCGACCTCGATCACTTCAAGGCGCTCAACGATGTGCATGGACATGGCGCGGGCGATCGGGTGATCGCCGACTTCGCCGCCAAGCTTCGGTCGGCGGCCGGCGCGCGCGGTGTTGCCGGGCGTATCGGCGGCGAGGAATTCGCGGTGCTGCTGCCACTCAGCGATCTTGCCGCGGCCCGGCTGTTCGCCGAGGCGGTGCGCACCGTCTATTCGGCCGGCCATGTCGACGGACTTCCCCAGGGAACGAGGGTGACGGCAAGCTTCGGCGTGGCGGCCCGCAGCGGTGGCGAGGCGCTGGAGCCGCTGATGCGCCGTGCCGACGATGCGCTCTACAAAGCCAAGAAGAACGGCCGCGACAGTGTACGCCTGTCCTATGAGCGGCCGGAAACGGCGTTCCTGCCGGAGCCGCTCAAGACCGGCTGAATCTGCCCGGACGGGACGGCGTTAACGTCTTCTTCGCCCGTCGATGATTAGCTGTCGGCGCGGGTGCGGGAGAACATGAGCGGCGCCAACTTCATCCTGTTGATCAATCTGTCGGTTGCCGGCCTGCTGGCGGCATCCTTCATGGCGGTCGCCTTCCACGATGTCGGCCGCGCGCCGGCGCGCTGGCTGGCATTTGGCTATCTGCTGGGCATGGCCTATTCGGCCATCGAATTCTCCATTCCCGCTTTCACCGACGCGCGGCTCCCGGTCGTGGCCGCCTTCGCGGTTTTCCTTGCCGCCACCATTGCGTTCAATGGCGGGCTTGCCCGCAAATACGGCGTGGCACTGCCCTGGAAGCCGATGCTGTTGTTCCTGTTGACCACCACCATAGCTGTGTATTTCGTGCAGGATCTGCCCCGCCAATCGCTGATCCGCATCATGGCTTACCAGCTTCCCTATGCGGTCATGCAGTTTGTCGGGCTGGCCATTGTCTGGTCATCGAGGCAAAAGCTTGCCCGTCTCGATCGCATGTTGATGGCGGTGCTGGCGGCGAGCGGTCTGCAGTTTGCCTCCAAACCGTTCATCGCGCATGCGCTTGGCGGCTGGGGCGCCAATCCGCAGGCCTACCTGCAAAGCAACTACGCGCTGGTGTCGCAATCGCTCGGCACTGTCTTTGCGCTGGCGCTGGCGCTGCTGATGCTGGCCATCCTGGTTCGCGACGTGCTTGCCGAAGTGACGTCGAAGTCGGAGACGGACACGCTTTCGCGCCTGCTCAACCGCGGCGGCTTCACCCGGCATGCCGAGCTGGCGGTGCTTGGCGCGATGCGGCAAGGCGTGCCGGTCGCACTGGTCATCGCCGATCTCGATCATTTCAAGAGCGTCAACGACAGCTTCGGCCATGCGTCAGGCGACCGGGTGATCGAGACTTTTGCAGGCTTCCTGCGCGAAGCTGCAGCCGCGCATCACGTTGCCGGCCGGATTGGCGGCGAGGAGTTCGCCATCATCCTGCCGGGAACCAACCTTGCCGCGGCGCGGCTGTTCGCCGAGGGCACGCGCAGTGCCTTCGGCGCGCTGCCCATCGACGGGCTGCCGGCCGACAACCGCTGCACCGCGAGCTTCGGCGTCGCCGAACTTCATCCAAGCGAAGACTTTGCCGATCTGATGCGGCGCGCCGACCAGGCGCTCTATCAGGCGAAGAATGCCGGGCGCGATTGCGTGCGCGTCTCCGCCGGACCTGTCGGCAACTGGTCGTCAGCCGGAATGGAAGCCAGAGCAATTTCAGGAAAAGTGTGAAACGGTTTCCCGGGAAAAGCGCATAGCGCTTTCCCTTGGAAATTGCGTCCCAACGAAGAGTCTAGCGGCAGGGGCTGAGCTCGGGCATCTCGCCGTCGGAGAGACCGTACATATAGGAGCGGCCCTTCACCAGCACCGGCGGCCGGTAGCAATCGCTGTATCCGCTGATTTCGTCGGCTTCGTTCTCGTAGATCACCTTGGGCTGACCGGCGCTGGTGTAGTCGGATAGCTGCTTGGCCAGCTTGCCTTCGCCGACGATGATGCGTTTGTAGCCGGCGGCGCTGTCGACAACGAGATTGCCGAAGGAATCAGCGTAGACGCGATCCTGATGCCGGGCGCCGGCGAGCGCTGGCGCTGCAAGGGCAACGACCGATGCCGCCACGATGAGCGCCGCAAGGCGCGATCTGCCTGAATTCGAACGCATGGCGTCCTCCGTGTCTTGAGGGAAAGCCTCCTCGAATCAGAAATTAACGTTTTCTTAACCTTTGTTAAGAGGGCCGGCGCGTTTGGCGGCGATGTCTCGGTAAACATGGTTAATATCCGTTAATATCCGACTGGATGGAAAACCTGGTGGTCATCATTCGGCCATGCTTGGCCGCACCATCGCGGCTGGTGTCCGTCTCGGCGTCGGGATGACCTTGATCTTGGCAAAGCATCGCGGCTGGTTTGCCGCTCGGGAGGACAGCATATGGCGCTACGCCGGCCGATTTGGGCGTCCGTTTTCCCGTTGCTCGGGGTCGTCGCTGGCTGTGTGCCGCAGGACAGTGGGCCGAAGGCGGCCAATACCGTCGTCGTCTCACCTGCGCCGGCTCAGCAGTCCGTCGCAGCCGCGGCGCCTCCGGCAGCTGCAACCAAGATCATCACCGACCTTACCGCGCCGCGATCCGGCATAGGCACGGCCACTTACAGATGCGGCAACAACGGTATGATCTCCATCCAAAATCTAGGCACGTCGTTGCGTGTGGTCGGGTCCGATGGCGTGACCGAGGAGTTTGCGGCGTCGCCCGCCAACCAGAGCAGCCGCTACCAGGCGGCCACGCATGACGCAATCGTGATCGATGGACGCGAGGCGCTGGTGATGAAGAAGGGGTCGACGCCGCAGACCTGCAAACGCTAGGGCTAATCTCAACACCGCCGGGCCCTTGGGCCAGACATGTTGCACTGCAGCGATATCGAGCCGGCTTCGGGCCTCCCGGCCTAATCGATTGAAGCCTAAGCCGGCCTTTTCGTCAGACTAAATTACGTTTTCGAAACGGTTTTCTGGCTTTGACGCGGTGCAAAAAGAGCATTAGAAACCGGCTGTCCGAAGTCGCAACCGGAAGCGGCAATGCCGCATTTCCACCTGAGGCTCCAGAGAGACGCCGAACTGGGGGAGCCATGAGCAAATCACCAGCCACCCGCGAATTTGCCAGACGTGAACGGCCGATTTCGCCGCACCTCACCGTGTACCGGCCGCCGATCACCATGACGATGTCGATCATTCACCGCATCACCGGTGGCGCGCTGTATTTCGGCACGCTGCTGGTCGCCCTGTGGCTGATGGCGGCGGCAAGCTCGCAGGCGACCTTCGATTGGGCCAATTGGACCTTCGGCACCTGGCTCGGCCGGCTCATCCTGTTCGGCTACACCTGGGCGCTGATGCACCATATGCTGGGTGGCGTGCGCCATCTGGTCTGGGACACCGGCGCCGGCCTCGAGAAGCATACCGCCTCGAAGATCGCCTGGGCGACGCTGGCCGGCTCGATCCTGCTCACGCTGCTGATCTGGATCGCCGGCTATATGGCGCGGGGAGCCTGACCATGAGCGGCAAAAACACCGACATGCGCACGCCGCTGGCGAAGGTCCGCGGCCTCGGCTCCGCTCGCGAGGGCACCGGGCATTTCTGGCGCCAGCGCCTGACCGCGATCGCCAACATCCCGCTGATCCTGTTCTTCGTCGGCTTCCTGATCGCGCTCAACGGCGCCGACTACGCACATGTGCGGGCAGCTCTTGCCAACCCGTTCGTCGCGCTGGTGATGGCCCTGGTGCTTATTTCAGGGCTTACCCATATGCGGCTCGGCATGCAGGTGATCATCGAGGATTACGTGCATGGCGAAGGCATGAAGCTGGCGCTGATCGCGCTCAATACATTTTTCACCATAGCGGTCGGCGTCGCCTCGATCTTCGCCCTGCTCAAGCTGGCATTCGGAGGCTGAGTTGGCCAAGGACGCGAAACAAGCCAACACGGCAGGCTATACCTTTGTCGACCACAAGTTCGACGTCGTGGTCGTCGGCGCCGGCGGCGCCGGCCTGCGCGCCACGCTCGGCATGGCCGAACAGGGCCTGCGCACCGCCTGCATCAGCAAGGTGTTCCCGACCCGCTCGCACACGGTGGCGGCGCAAGGCGGCATTGCCGCCTCGCTGTCCAACATGGGTCCCGATTCCTGGCAGTGGCACATGTACGACACCGTCAAGGGCTCGGACTGGCTGGGCGATGTCGACGCCATGGAATATCTGGTGCGCGAAGCGCCGGCCGCGGTCTACGAGCTCGAACATTATGGCGTGCCGTTTTCGCGCACCGAAGAGGGCAAGATCTACCAGCGGCCGTTCGGCGGCCACATGATGAACTATGGCGAAGGCCCGCCGGTGCAGCGCACCTGTGCCGCCGCCGACCGCACCGGCCATGCCATCCTGCACACGCTTTACGGCCAGTCGCTGAAGAACAACGCGCAGTTCTTCATCGAGTATTTCGCGCTCGACCTGATCATGGAGCCGGACGGCACCTGCACCGGCGTTCTTGCCTGGAACCTGGATGACGGCACCATCCACCGCTTCTCGGCCAAGATGGTGGTGCTGGCGACCGGCGGCTATGGCCGCACCTATTTCTCGGCCACCTCGGCGCACACCTGCACCGGCGACGGCGGCGGCATGGCCGCGCGTGCCGGCTTTCCGCTGCAGGACATGGAGTTCGTGCAATTCCACCCGACCGGCATCTATGGCGCCGGCTGCCTGATCACCGAGGGTGCGCGCGGCGAGGGTGGCTATCTCGTCAATTCCGAGGGTGAGCGCTTCATGGAGCGCTATGCGCCGTCAGCCAAGGACCTTGCCTCGCGCGACGTTGTCTCGCGCTGCATGACGCTGGAAATCCGCGAGGGTCGCGGCGTCGGCAAGAACAAGGACCACATCTTCCTGCATCTCGACCATCTCGATCCCGCCGTCCTGCATGAGCGGCTGCCGGGCATTTCGGAATCGGCCAAGATCTTTGCCGGTGTCGACCTGACCAAGGAGCCGATCCCGGTGCTGCCCACGGTCCACTACAATATGGGCGGCGTGCCGACCAATTACTGGGGCGAGGTGCTCAATCCGACGGCGATCAATCCAGACCAGGTGTCGCCCGGATTGATGGCTGTCGGCGAAGCCGGCTGCGCCTCCGTGCATGGTGCCAATAGGCTCGGTTCGAATTCGCTGATCGATCTTGTGGTGTTCGGCCGCGCGGCCGCGATCCGCGCCGGCCAGGTCATCGACCGCAAGTCGGCGATCCCTTCGCCCAACGAAGCCTCGGTCGAAAAGATCATGGACCGCTTCGACCGGCTGCGCCACGCCAATGGCTCGACGCCGACGGCCAGCTTGCGTGAAAAGATGCAGAAGGCGATGCAGGAAGACGCGGCCGTATTCCGCACGCAGGAGTCCCTCGAAAGCGGCTGCAAGCGCGTTTCGCAGATCTGGGGCGAGTTGAAGGACATCAAAGTGTCCGACCGCTCGATGATCTGGAACTCCGATCTGGTCGAGACGCTGGAGCTGGAAAACCTGATGGCCAATGCCATCACCACGGTCTACAGCGCCGAGGCGCGCAAGGAGAGCCGTGGCGCACACGCACGCGAGGACTTTTCGGCGCGCGACGACGCTGTCTGGCGCAAGCACACGCTGGCCAGGCTCAGCGAAGACGGCAAGGTGACGCTCTCCTACCGGCCGGTGCACACCGAGCCGCAGCTGGCTGAAAAGGACGGCGGCATCAGCCTCGCCAAGATCGCGCCCAAGGCCCGGGTGTATTGAGGATCGAACATGGTTGAACTCACGCTCCCCAAGAATTCGCAGATCAAGCCGGGGAAGACCTGGCCAAAGCCGGAGGGCGCCACCAATCTGCGGGAATACCGCATCTATCGCTGGTCGCCGGACGATGACGAGAACCCGCGCATCGACACCTATTTCGTCGACATGGACGATTGCGGGCCGATGGTGCTCGACGCGCTGCTGTGGATCAAGAACAAGATCGACCCGACGCTGACCTTGCGGCGTTCCTGCCGCGAAGGCATTTGCGGCTCCTGCGCCATGAACATCGACGGTTCCAACACGCTCGCCTGCACCAAGGGCTGCGACGACATTTCCGGCGCGGTAAAAGTCTACCCGCTGCCGCATATGCAGGTGGTCAAGGATCTTGTGCCCGACCTCACCAATTTCTATGCCCAGCATGCCTCGATCCAGCCTTGGCTGAAGACGGTGTCGCCGGAGCCGGCCAAGGAGTGGCTGCAGAGCCACGAGGACCGGGAGAAACTCGACGGGCTCTACGAATGCATATTGTGCGCCTGCTGCTCGACCTCGTGCCCGAGCTACTGGTGGAACGGCGACCGCTATCTCGGCCCGGCAACGCTTCTGCAGGCCTATCGCTGGCTGATCGATAGCCGTGACGAGGCCACCGGTGAGCGGCTCGACAACCTCGAAGACCCGTTCCGGCTCTATCGCTGCCACACCATCATGAACTGCGCGCAGACCTGCCCGAAAGGCCTCAACCCGGCCAAGGCGATCGCCGAGATCAAGAAGATGATGGTGGAGAGACGGGTCTAGGCGGAGCGGATTTGCTGCAAACCTCGGATGTAGCGATCCGTAGCGGCCCCCCTCTGTCCTGCCGGACATCTCCCCCACGTGGAGGGAGATTGGCTGTCATCGCGGCTTTAGCCAATCTCAAAGGTTGAAGGATGACGCGCGCTCGGCGAAGCTGTCGATCTCCCTCCACGTGGGGGAGATATCCCGCAGGACAGAGGGGGGGCCTCAGAAAGGATTTTAGTCCAATGAGCGACGATCTTCCCATCCTCTCTCCCAGCGAAGCCCGCATCCTCGGCTGCCTGATCGAGAAGAAGGAGCTGACGCCGGATGTCTATCCGCTGACGCTCAACGCAGCACTGGCCGCTGCCAACCAGAAGACGGCGCGCGAGCCAGTGATGGCGCTGGAGCAGACCGAGGTGCACCGGGGGCTGAAGCTGCTCGAACAAAAGGGACTGGTGCGGCAGATGTTCGGCTCGCGCGTCGAGCGCTACGAGCACCAGATGGCGCAGCGCTTCTCGCTGACCACGCCGCAGACCGCTTTGATCGGCCTGCTGTTGCTGCGTGGGCCGCAGACGGCCCATGAACTGCTGGCGCGCGGCGAGCGCATGGCACGGTTTTCGTCGATCGAAGATCTGCGCGCCGAACTCGACATGCTGATCGGCCGTCGACCGCCACTCATCCAGGAAATCCCGCGCGGACCAGGCCAGCGCGAGGACCGCTACGTTCATCTCCTCAGCGGCCCGGTGGACGTTGCCGCCCTTTCGGTGCAGCGAAGTGCATCGGTCCTGCCTGCTTCCGACCTGGAGGCGCGGTTGGAGGCGTTGGAGCAGGAAGTCGCCGCACTGCGCGCTCGCCTGGACGCGCTGGGAGCATAGGCCGGCGCGCGCCTGGGCGTTCGCGCCGGGTCTTTACACGGATGCAGCGCTTTCAGCCGAGCCGGGCATCAAGCGACACGTTTATGGCGCCGAGCGCCTTCGAGACCGGGCATCCGGCCTTGGCCTTCTCGGCCAGTTCCGTGAATTTCGCCGCATCGATGCCGGGCACCTTGCCGACCACGGTGAGGGCGCTGCCGGTGATGCCGGTGCCTGGAACCAGCGTCACCACGGCCTTGGCGTCGAGTTCGGTGGCAGGCGTGCCGTTCTCGGCCAGGAAATGCGAGAACTGCATGGCAAAGCAGCCCGCATGCGCCGCGGCGATCAGTTCTTCCGGGTTGGTGCCGGATTTGCCGCTCTCGTCCTCGAAGCGCGCCTTGAACGAATAAGGCGTGCCCTTCAAGGTTCCGCTCTGGGTGTCGAGCGTGCCCGTGCCCTCTTTCAGATTGCCTTTCCAGACGGCGTTTGCGGTGCGGTCCATGAATTCCTCCTTGGTTGTCGTGGTTGGGGTTCGTTGTCGAGGCCGAGCCGGCGTCCGGTCAACTATAGCGCGCGCGGACGCGAAGGCCACTGCGCTCTTTGAACCACCGCACGGTGCCGGCACCGGTGGCCAGATTTTTCCGAAAAATGCCGGTGCAGAAATGTCGATTTTGATCTGCTTCGCCCGTCCTGCGGATGGCCACGGATTTGTGGCCGGATGGAGGTTCACATGGACAGTATGTTTTTTGCATCGTGGAAAGGTGCAGGCTGCGGGGCCGGGCGACGAGAAGAAGACTTCTGGCTGCATCCGCCGGCATCCGGCTTTGGCCGGCTTCTGGCGGCGGTTGCCATCATCGGCATCGCGGCATGCCTTCTCGATCACGCGGCGGCGGTCAGTGGCAACACCGATGCGCTCGTCGGCGCATCCTATGGTTCACAGCGGCAAGGGGGCTGGAAATGAAATATGTCTGCCTGGTTTATGGTGAGGAAAAGGATCTTCATGCGCTGGCCCCGGCAAGGTCGGCCAAGCTCGACGCCGATTCGCTGGCCTATGACCGGGCGCTGGAGGAGAGCGGCCTGCTGATCGTCGCGCAGGCGCTGCAATCGGTGAAAACAGCCAAAACCGTGCGGCGGCGTCAGGGCAAGCGGCTGGTTATCGACGGGCCGTTCGCCGAGACCAAGGAGCAATTGCTTGGTTTCGTCATGATCGAGGCCGGAGATCTCGAAGCGGCGCTGGACATTGCCGCTGGTATTCCACTGGCCGAACTCGGCACGATCGAGGTCCGGGCCATCTACGACATACCGGGGTCATAGAGCCCTGCCAGCGTTGTGGCTGCTTCGAAAACCAGAGCGTCGGGCTGAGCGTTCGGGCTTCGGTTCCGTGCGCAACTTTTGCGTGTTGAAGCAAGGCGAGAGTTCTCCTATCGTCGCCGGGGTTCTTGGGGATTTCGACATGCCTTTCCTGATTGCTATCCTTGGCGTGATGGGCGCGGCGGCGTTCTGGTGGTACCGGATGAAGGCCATGAACGAGGCCGCGCGTGACGTTGCCGATGTCATTGGCCGGGTTCAGGGCTCGGTACGCCGCAAGAAGCTGCGCAAGCAGGCGGCGCTGTCGCCGCTGACGGCGATCGATGATCCAGTCGTAGCGGCGGCTACGCTGATCACATCAATCGTCTCCGAGGATGGGCCCATCCTGCCGCAGCGCGAGGCCGTCATCCGCGCGGTGATTTCCGAGATTGCCGACAAGAAGAAGACCGACGAGGCGGTGATCTATGCCAAATGGGCGGCGGCGCAAGTCGACGACGCCACCGTTGTCATCGACAAGCTGGCGCCGTTTCTACGCGAACGTCTCGATGTCGCCGAGCGAAACGATCTGCTGCAGATGGTCAACCGCGCCGCCCAGGGCGGCGAGAAACGCCTGGAGATATCCGACCAGAGGATATTGCGGCTGCGGCAAAAGCTGGGTTTTGAGGTCAACTAGGGTGTGCTGATATTCAGGTGAGCCCGGCCTGCAAATGGCAGCTTCCTGCGCTTCCGGTGCTCACGTACCCAAATGTACGCTCCGCTCCGGTTCTCGGAATCCGCCATTTTCGGCTCGGCCTGACCTGAATCTCAACACACCCCTGCCATGGCGGCGGGTCAGATCGCCTCGCCCTTCAACAATCGCGGCGTGCTGGCTGACAGTCCCGACGCCTGCCGGATAAAAAAATCCTTCAGGCGCGGCATGCGTTCGACGAGACCGAGGCCGATGTCGCGGACGGTGCGCAGCGGGCCGATATCGTTGGAAAACAGCCGGTTCAGCGCGTCCGTGGTGACACCCATCTGCACCGTGTCGAAGCGGCGCCACTGCTGGTAGCGCTCGAGCACGTCGAGCGCGCCGATGTCCCGGCCGAGCCGGTCGGCCTCGACGATCACCTCGGCAAGGGCCGCGACATCCTTGAAGCCGAGATTGAGGCCCTGGCCGGCGATCGGGTGGATGCCGTGGGCGGCATCGCCGGCGAGCGCGATGCGGGGTGCGACGAAGGCGCGCGCAATGGTCAGGCCGAGCGGCCAGGCGCGCGGCTTGTCGGCAACGCGGATCTCGCCAAGCTTCAGGCCAAAGCGCTGTTCGAGTTCGTGTTCGAAGAGGAGATCGTCACCGGCCACCAGCTTCTCGGCGTCGGGCGTACGCTCGACCCAGACGATCGACGAGCGGTTGGTGCCGTCCTCGCCGGGCTTGAGCGGCAATGTGGCGAAGGGGCCGGCCGGCAGGAAATGCTCTTCGGCGCGACCGTTATGCGGGCGTTCATGGGCCACGGTGCAGACGATGCCCGACTGGCCATATTCCCATTTCACCGTCTTGATGCCGGCCATGTCGCGCAGCTTCGAGTTGACGCCGTCGGCGGCGACCAGCAGGCGGGCCTTCAGGGTCGCGCCGTCGGCGAGATGCACTGTGATGCCGGCGCCGTTGGTCTCGAACCCCTGCACGGCGACGCCTTCGATGATGTCGATGCCGAGCTTTTCGGCGCTGGCCCGCAAGGCGCCGTTCAGCACCCTGTTGGCGACCATATGCGCAAAGGGCTCGCCCGGCGCCACTTCGCCGTCGAAGGTCAGGAAGACCGGACGCACCGGATCGGCGGTGCGCGAATCGGTGATGATCATCTCGGTGATCGCCTGCGCCTGGGGCACGATCTCGGCCCACACGCCGAGCTGGTCGAGCATGCGGCAGGCGGCGGCGGCGATGGCCGAGGCGCGGCCATCCCTTTGCCAGGCGCCAGCAGGTGCGGCATCGACGAGCGCGATGGCGAGACCCGGTCGCGCCTGCTTCAGCGACACGGCGGCGGCCAGGCCGACATAGCCGGCGCCGGCGACCAGGACATCGAGCCCAGATCTTGTTTTCGCGTTTGGCCCGGTTTTCGTGTCCGCCTTGCGTTCCATCATCTTCGCTCCTGCGCGCCGGCCGGGTCCTGCACCCTTGACTGCCTGTCCGTCCTGTCGGAAACCGCCATAACACTTCTGCGGCGAGGGCGCGAAATATGACGGCAGCCATGGACGAGCTTCTCGGCATTCTCGACCTCGAGAAGCTGGAACACAATCTGTATCGTGGTCGCAGCCCCTTGCTCGACTGGCAGCGCGTGTTCGGCGGCCAGACCATCGCCCAGGCGCTGGTGGCGGCGCAGCGGACAGTGGATCCCGATCGGCACGTGCATTCGCTGCACGGCTATTTCATGCGGCCCGGCGACACCAAGGTGCCGATCGTCTACGAGGTCGACCGTATTCGCGACGGCGGCTCCTTCACCACGCGGCGCGTGGTGGCGGTCCAGCACGGCCAGGCGATCTTTTCGCTCGAAGCCTCGTTCCAGCAGGACGAGGTCGGTCTCGAGCACCAGGTGCCGATGCCGCAGGACGTTCCGGGGCCGGACACATTGCTGTCGCAACGCGAATTGCTGGGCAAATTCGCCGAGGCGGTGCCCGATGGCATCAAACGCTACTGGGAGCGCGACCGGCCGATCGAGATGAAGCCGGTGATGCTGAAGCATTACACCAGCCGCGAAAAGCTGGAGCCGAAGCAGAATATCTGGATCCGCACCACAGGTCCGGTGCCGGCGGACCGCGCCATCCAGGCGGCGGTGCTCGCCTATCTTTCCGACATGACGCTGCTCGACACATCGACCTTTGCGCATGGCCGCGCCATTTTCGATCGCGATATCCAGGCGGCGAGCATTGACCACGCCATGTGGTTCCATCGCAGCCATGCGCTCGACGACTGGATGCTCTACACGCAGGACAGCCCGTCGACACAGGGGTCGCGCGGCTTTACACGCGGGTCGCTGTTTGCCCGCGACGGCACGCTGATCGCCTCGGTTGCGCAGGAAGGGCTGATCCGGCTCAAGCGATCGCCTGCAGAGTAGGCATTTTTCAAAAATTGCCTAAGTTTTAGGCAGATGCATCGCTGCAGCTGTGGGCAGGTTGCGTCGGTGTGCTCTCTAATCTCTTTTTTTACAACGGGTTAACACCCTGCTTCGGCACTTGGCACGGAGCTTGAATCCTCGTGGGCACTCTCCGGCTTTTTAGGATCGGTGAAGGTGTGCAAACGCGGGGGACCGCAACAGCGAAGGGTGAAACCTTATGAAAATTGTGATGGCAATCATCAAGCCGTTCAAGCTCGACGAGGTACGCGAAGCGCTTACCGCCGTCGGCATCCAGGGCCTGACCGTCACCGAAGTCAAAGGCTACGGGCGTCAGAAAGGGCATACGGAGATCTATCGCGGGGCGGAATACGCGGTCAGCTTCCTGCCGAAGATCAAGATCGAAGTCGCCGTCAGTTCCGACATGGTGGACAAGGCTGTCGAGGCCATCTCCGCCGCCGCCAAGACCGGCCAGATCGGCGACGGCAAGATCTTCGTTTTCGGCATCGATCAGGCGGTGCGCATCCGCACCGGCGAAACAGACACCGACGCGCTCTGAGCGGCGATCACGTATTCCAATGGAGAGTTCAATGAATATTCCTTCCACCTTGAAGTCAGCGGCGCGCTCCGCGCTGCTCGGCTCGTTCGCGCTCGGAGCATTGGGCACGGTCGCCGCATTCGCGCAGGAAGCGGCTCCCGCCGCGGCCGCAGCAGCGCCAGCTTTCACCGTCGACAAGGGCGACACCACGTGGATGATGGTTTCCACCGTTCTGGTGCTGTTGATGACGGTTCCCGGTCTTGCGCTTTTCTACGGCGGCCTGGTTCGCAGCAAGAACATGCTGTCAGTGCTGATGCAGGTCTTCACCATCACCAGCGTGGTCATGATCATCTGGGTTTTCTACGGCTACAGCCTCGCCTTCACCCCGGGCAACGCCTTCGTCGGCGGCCTTTCCAAGATGTTTCTCTCCGGCGTCGATGTGACGACCCTGTCGGAAACCTTTACCAAGGGTGTCGCCATTCCTGAACTGGTGTTCGTCGTCTTCCAGATGACCTTCGCCTGCATCACGCCGGCTCTGATCGTCGGCGCCTTCGCCGAACGCGTCAAATTCTCCGCTTTGATCCTTTTCGTCATCCTGTGGGTCACTTTCATCTACTTCCCGATCGCTCATATGGTCTGGTTCTGGGGCGGCCCGAGCGCTTATAGCGATCCGACGGGCCTCATCTTCAGCTTCGGCGCCATCGACTTCGCCGGCGGCACGGTCGTTCACATCAATGCGGGCATTGCCGGCCTCGTCGGCGCGCTCATGATCGGCAAGCGCAGCGGCTACAAGAAGGATCTCATGGCGCCGCACTCGATGACGCTGACCATGGTCGGTGCTTCGCTGCTGTGGGTCGGCTGGTTTGGCTTCAACGCCGGTTCGAATCTTGAAGCGAACGCCTATGCGGTGCTGGCCATGATCAATACCTTCGTCGCCACGGCGGCGGCGGCGGTCACCTGGATCGTGCTTGAATCGCTGCTGCGCGGCAAAGCCTCCATGCTTGGTGCTGTTTCGGGTGCGGTGACCGGCCTCGTCGCCGTCACGCCCGCTGCCGGCTTTGCCGGCCCGATGGGCGCCATCGTGCTCGGCATCGTGGCCACCTTCGTCTGCTACTTCTTCGTCTCGGTGGTGAAGAACACGTTCGACTACGACGACAGCCTTGATGTCTTCGGCGTCCACTGCATCGGCGGCATCATCGGCGCGCTCGGCACAGGCATCCTGGTCAATCCTGCCCTCGGTGGCGCCGGCATTGTCGACTATTCGACGGCCGACTTTGCTGCCGGCTATGCCGGCACGGCCACCCAGCTCCTGGCGCAGGCCAAGGGTGTCCTGGTGACCCTGCTGTGGTCGGGTATCGGCAGCGCCATCCTCTACAAGATCGTCGACCTGATCATCGGCCTGCGTCCGACAGCCGACGCAGAGCGCGAAGGCCTCGACCTCACCTCGCATGGCGAAGCGGCCTACCACTCGTAAGCCCGTGCGGGACGGCATTGGCCGCCCCGCAATTCCTATCCCGTCGTGATGCTCCCGAAAGGAGTTCACGCATTGAGGCCCGGATCGCATCCGGGCCTCTTTTTTTGGCAAGTCATTCCGGCAATGCCCGTCTTGGCGCAATCACGTTCATGTGATCAGGTTTTTTGAGGAAACAACGACCGCTCTGGTTCCGAACTGGGGGAACGATCGTCGTTCTGACGCTCGTGCCAAACAACAGGGAAGGAAACCATTTCATGAACCTCAAGAATATCTGCCTTGGAGCGCTCGCTCTTTCCATGGTCAGCGGCTTTGCATTTGCCGGCGCTCTGGATAAGCCCGACAACATGGCGCCGTTCTTCACGGATTCCGGCATGAAGACCATGAAGCCGATGGCGGATTTCAAGACCGCTTTCATGGCCATGCCGATGGAAAAGCAGGAAGCGATGAAGAAGGAATGCCAGGATGCGGCGATGAGCAAGCCGTATGCGGAATTCTGCGCCAATGTGC
>NZ_RZOL01000009.1:0-41143 GCF_004022985.1 Mesorhizobium sp. M7A.F.Ca.ET.027.02.1.1
CACGTCCGTCGTCGCCGAGGAGATGTTGTTGGCCGTCGACTGATAGGTATAGGAGCCGTCGGCGTTGAGATGCAGCGTCCCGTGCAGGCCGACAATGTTGGTGTTGACACCGGTCGTCACGCCGCCGTCGTGTTGCCGCCCGCTGCCCGCACGCCATCGATCGTGGCGCCGTCGGCGCCGACGACGTCATTGCCCAAAACACCTGTCGCCGCGACCGTCAGCAAAGCGCCTTCGGTGACGTCGCCGCTGTCGGCACTTGCCGTCGGCACGTCGTCGACGATGTTGACGGTGAGCGTGGCGTCGGTGCTCTGCAGATCCTGGTCGGTCAGCGTAACGGTGAAATTCTCGAACGCGCTGTTCTGGCCCTGGATGGGGTCATGCGCTTCGTTGTCCACGAGCGTGTAGGTGTAGCTCACCTCGCCGGTGCCTGCATTGTAGCCCGTCACCGTCAGCGTGTTGCCGAGCGCCGTTGTAAACGAGCCCGCCGTGAACACGCCGTTGGTAATGAAGGCGTTGCCGTCGATCGCCAGCGAGTTGATGCCGTCGGGAGAGGAGACGGTGAAGGTGCCGGCGCCGGTCTCGGCCGTGCTTGCAGGATCGGAGCCAGGCCCGCCGGGCGTGCCGACATTCAACGCCGCCTCGTTGACGATGACGTCGCCGCCATTTGCCTCCGGCGTCAGGTCGGTGATCACAGGCGTCGAGTTGCCAATCGAAATCGTCAACGTCGTGTGCGAGGTGTCGCCGTCGCCATCCTTGATCGTGTAGGTGAAGACGTCGTTGACGCCGCCGGGTGTGCCGGCAGCGCGCACATAGCTGTAGGAGCCGTCCGCCAGCAGTGTCAGCGTGCCGTAGGTGCCCTGGATCGGCGCGTTCAGCGTGGCCGCATTGTCGACATCGGTATTGGTGTTGCCGGCCTGCACGCCAACCACAGTCGCGCCGTCGGCGCCCTTGGTGTCGGCAACGCCGTCCGTCACGTTGGCGTCACCGGCATCGGTTCCGCCAGCCAGTACATTGCCTGTCGCCGGGCCGAACTGGCCGGCCGCGATGCTGTCGATATCGGCGACTGCCGTCGGCACGTCATCGACGATGGCGACGGCAAAGGTGGTGCTGGCCGAATCGCCGTCGACGTCCGTGACGGTGATGCTGAAATTGTCCGGAACCGTGTCGTTGGGATCGAACCCGTTCGTGTGCTCTGGATGAGTGACCGATTCGGTGACCGTGTAATTGTATTCGATGGCACCCGTGCTCGGATTGTAGGAGACGATCGTCAGGAAGCCGAAATCGCCCGGGATCTGCTGGCCGACGCCGGTGACGGTGACGCCATTGATGACGATCGAGCCAATTCCATCCGGCGCGTCGATGCTGATCGTTCCGATGCCGGAGGTTTCGGAGTTGCTTGGCGCGTCGCTGCCGGGAGATTGTGTCTGGCCGCCATTGAGGCCGGCTTCACTGGCCGCTTCGGTCGGGGCAAGCAGTGACGTGGCCGTCACTGAAACCTGCCTGTCGACGATGGACGGGAACAGTTCGCGCCGCTCCAGGAGTCCGAACTGCAAGGCAGTCGGCGGCAGCAGCGCCGACAGCTCGAACCCGTCGCCGATACCGCCGGGGGGAACCGAGAAATCTCCGCCTGCGCTCGAGTTCGAACCGCCAGGACCAGCCGACATGGAACCGTCGGCGCCGAAGGCCACATCGACATGGCTGGCTTCCAGCGCCGCCAGCAGCGCAACGCGCGGCACCTCGACGTCGCCGATGATGAAGGTCGGCACGTTCAGGGCGCCGTCCTTGATCACGATCACCGAGCCGTCGGCCTGTTCGAGCAGAAGGTTTTGGCCGTCGACCTTGATGTTGTCGATGGAGGCGTTGGCCGGAAGCCTCACCACATGGCTGGCGTCGGCTACATATTCGTGCGGCGCGGCTGCCGGCGGTGCCTTTGCTTCCGCGGGGGCTTCTGGTTTGACGGGCGCTCCGCCGCCGACATCGACCGGCACCGGTTCGGACGCTGCCGGCGCGGGCTGCTGCGCCGAATTTGCCTGTGCGACCCGGATCTCCGCAGGCGATGCCTGATCGCCGTGTTCATTGGACACGGGATGCTCGTTCAAGGAAGCCGAAAAGCTGTCCAACTCGATATTGTTCGTCATGGCTGAAACCCCTCCGATATTTACCGGATAGAGACAGCGGCCACTTCTACTTTGCAACTGCCCCCTAATCTATTTCATATATTATGATATGCATTGCCCGGCATTTTTTACACGTGGTAAACCGCTACAATATAACCTGTTATATGTAGGTTTCTGGAGACCTCCTTGACGGATAGCTGGGCGGCAATTTTCCGGTAAACCAAAGTATAAATTTGAATAAAATTTTAAGCAAAATGGATAAAGACAGTTGCTGGATATTTATCCACCTTCCTTTCCAATAATTTGAGACAAGATTGGTAGCGTCCACAGTCAAAGGTGGGCGTTATGAAAAAGCAAAAATCAGTTCCGGGAAAAACCCGGCTCCAGATGCTCCTGCTGGCAATCGGGCTTGTCGGCCTGGCGGGGCCGTCATTCGCGAGCGATATCGCCGCACCCGGCTGGCCTCAGGAGAAGGTCCAGACGCCACCCAGTCTCGGCGGTGTTTCGCTGGCGAGGCCTCAGCCCTGGCAGCCTGCGGGCGCTTACCGGATCGGTCTGGTCACCGGCAGCTATGGCCCAGATGTTGGCCGCGGGGATGGCTCGTCAATGGCGCGAGATGACGCCGGGATAGATCCGGTGCAGACCGCGTCCATCATTCCGGGGGTGTTCGGATCGGTTGCCTTGTCCATGCGCAATTTTCCCGTCGCGGCTCGCTGGGCGCCGGTCTACCGGGCAATCGCCGCTTGTTCGGCAGGCAGCCCCTGCGAGCACAAGAGCGCGGCTTTTGCCGGCCTGATCGCCGCCGCACAAGGCAAGGGATTCAGCGAGAAGCTGTCCTTCGTCAACAGCAGCGTGAATCGCCTGATCGCCTACAGGAAAGACAGCGTCGTCTACGGCAAGCTCGATTATTGGGCGAAGCCTTCGGAGATTCTCGAGCGGCGAGCCGGCGATTGCGAGGATTTTGCCATCCTCAAGATGACAGCCCTGCTGAGGGCCGGCATTCCCACGCAAAGCATGGCGCTTGTCGTCCTCCAGGATCGCAAGAGAGGCTTCTTTCACGCAGTGCTGTCGGTGAGCACAGGCAGCGGCACCTTCATTCTCGACAGCCTCAGCAACACTGTCGTGCGTGACAGCGATCTTCCGGATTACGTTCCGCTCTATTCGTTCAGCACGGACCGGGCCTGGATCCACGGTTCAAGACCGGGCGGAGCCCAGATGGCCGACATCAAGGGCGGTTTCGCAACCGTCGCCCCCGGCGAAGGTTTTCAGCCATAGGTTCGCCAGCATTGGCGATGCATCCAGAGCAACTCCGGTAAGTGTAACGGTGAACTGCTCTAGCCGCCGAAGACGAACGCCATCAGCAGCTCCGGCTCGAGCACCGGAGCCCGCACCGCATTCAATTGTCCCCGGTATCGACGGTCGCCCGCGCCGATGACAAAACCGGTGGCCACCGGCGATTCGCCATTGGCATCGAGCCGCGCGAATATGTCGGCCACATTGAGGTCCAGCGCCAGCTTGAGATCGTGGCGTGCGTCATCGCTTGGGGCGATCGGCAATTGACGTTTGACCAATTGCTGGAACGGCGCGTTGAACGACAGGATCTTCTTCGACGAAGCCAGGGCAAAGGCCGGAGACGGGCAAGCGACCAGTATGGCGTTGATGGTGTTGATCGATGCAAGCTTTCGCAGGGTCAGGTTTTCGTCACCCAATCCACGCATGCAGGCCACCCGGATCGCGGATGTCAAATTGCCTGTCTGTGCCTGGCTTTCGGCGATCTCGTCGATGAGCATGCCGATCGTGCACTTCCTGCTTTCGGCCATCTGCTTCAGCGACATCCAGAATGCCCGCTCCAAACGGATGCCGCGCCGGATGCCGCCGCGCGCCACAACCCGGAATTCCAGTCCAAAATCCTCGGCGGCGACTGGAGGCAGCAGCCGACCGGAATGATGAAGGCTGGCGCTACCGCTCACTCATCGCCTCCTCGCGCGCCTTGTTGATCGGCTTCAGGAGGTAGTGCAGGATCGTCTTGCGCCCGGTCTTGATGTCGACCGAGCAGATCATTCCAGGGATGATCGAATAGGCCTTGCCGTCTCTTTGAAGGGTGGATTTGTCCGTCGCCACACGCACCTGATAGTAGGGTTCCCCCGTTTTCTGATCGACCAGGCTGTCGGCTGTGATGTTCGAGACCTTGCCCTCGATGCCGCCGAAGATCGAGAAATCATAGGCGGTGACCTTGATAAGGGCCTCCTGGTCGGGACGGATGAACGCGACATCCCGTGGCGAGACCCGTGCCTCCACCAGCAACGTCTCGGAGGTCGGCACGATGCCGGCCACCACGGCGCCAGGCTGAACGAAGGCCCCGACCGTGTTAAGCTCCAGCGTGTTGACGATGCCGTCCACGGGAGAACGGATGTCGGTGCGCGCGACCTTGTCGGTGGCTCCCCTTATGGTCTCATCCACCACCGACAGTTCCGCCAGCGCCTGGGTCAGGTCATCCAACGCCTCCTGCTGCAATTGCAGGCCGAGTTCCTCGACCTGAAGCTGGGCTTCCGTGATCGACGATTTGATCTTCTTTATCGTTTCGCCCGCAAGGTTCAGCTGGCCGTTGAGCTCGGTCTGTTCGCGCTCCACCCGGAGTTGCTCGGTCCGTGCCATCAGGCCTTTCTTGACCATCGCGTCGACCAATTTTGCCTCCTGGTCGCTGACGACCAGGTTCTTTGTAAGACGATCGGAATTGGCCTGCGCCTCGGCCAGTTCCCTCTCGCGCTGGTCAAGGCGTGACTTGAGCACGGATAGCTTGTTATCGAAGTTCCCGCGCCGGGCGATGAGCAGCTTCTGTTCATTGTCGCAGATTTGCGGAGCGACCGACTGGATGTCCTGCGGGCACGGAAATGGGCCCGAGAGATTGCCGGCCTGTTCGTATTTCAGCCTTGCTATGCGCACTTCCAGCGCGCGCGCCTTGGCCTGCTGCTCGCCGAGACTGGACGTGTTGAGCGTGTTGTCCAGGCGGATGATGAGATCGTTCTTCTTGACCACCTGGCCAATCGTCACGGCGATTTCCTGAACGACACCGGCTTCACTCGCCTGAATGATCTGGGTCTTGGAAGCGGGTATGACCTTGCCGTCGCCGCGTGCGATCTCATCGACTTCGGCAAAGGACGCCCAGGCGACGAAGACCACGAAGAGCGCTCCGATGATGAATATGGACGCCGACGCAAACAGCGGCGGTCGATCTTCTCTGGCAAGCATTTCCCACGCCCCAACGCATTGGATGCAGCAATATTTGTTTTGTCAGGCGCTTGTTTTCTGCAACGCCTGTATGACTTGGTCCTTCGGTCCGTCGGCAACGATTCTGCCCTGTTCGATAACGATCAGGCGGTCGGCCAGCTCAAGCATGCTGAAGCGATGTGTCGAGACGATCAGCGTGGTGTCGCGGTCGAAGGCGACTTTGAGCTGCTTGATCAACTGGCGTTCCGATGCAAGATCCATCGAGCCCGACGGCTCGTCCAGAAAGACGATTTTCGGTTTGGTCAGCAGCAGGCGTGCGATTGCCACCGTCTGCCTCTGGCCGCCGGAAAGATTGGTGCCGCGCTCGCCGACATTCATGTCGTAGCCGCGCGGGTGGCGTGAAACGAAATCGTCGACACCGGCCGCCTTTGCCGCTTCGATGATCTGTTCGTCTGTAGCCTCGGGGCATGCCATCAGGAGGTTTTCCTTGATGGTGCCCGAGAACAGGTCGCCGGCCTGCGCAACGATGCCGACCGCGGCGCGAACCTCGGACGGGTGATACTGGCGAATGTCGATCCCATCCAGCAGCAGCTCACCGGAAGTCGGCAGGAAGAGCCGGCCGATCAGCCGCCCCATCGTCGTCTTTCCCGATCCTATGCGGCCGATGATGCCGATCCGCTCACCCGGCTTGACCGAGATATTCAGGCCGGTCAGAACCTCGTTTTCCGAGCCTGGATAGACAAACCCGACATTCCTGAACACCATCGCCCCCTTGCGGATGGGGCGGTTGACGAAGCCCACCGTGTCGGGTCGATCTTCCGGCTGAGCCATGATCGAGTTCACCATTCTCAGCGAGAGCATGGCCTGGCGAAACCGGGACAGCGTTATGGCGATCTGGCCGAGCGGCGCCACGGCCCTGCTCGCCAGCATCACCGTTCCTATGATTGCTCCTGTCGAAACATGCCCTTCCGAGAAGGCATAGGCGCCGGCCACGACCAGGGCGACGGTCACCAGCTGTTGTATGGATTGGGTGATGTTGCCCGCCGCCGCCGAAAGCTGCTTGATCTTCTCGGACGTGTTGGCGGCGTTCTTGGAGTGCTCTCCCCATTTTCGCAGCAGATAGGCCTCGGCGCGCAACGACTTGATGGTCTCCAGCGTCGAGATGGATTCGACCAGCAGGGCCTGGCGCTGCGACGCTTCGTTCATCGAGGCGGCGACGCGCTTGCCGATGCGGCGCTGGGTGATCAGGCCGACGATGACGGACATCACGAAGGCCAGCGCCGGTATGATCACCAGCCATCCGCCTATTGCATAGATCACAAGGAGGAAGACGAAGACGAATGCCGTGTCGATGAACACGCTTATGGTGTTGGAGGTGAAGAACTCCCTGACGAATTCATATTGCGTGACCCTGTTTGCGTATTCACCGGTCGAGCCGGGGCGCGCCGACAGCGACGAGTTCAGCACTTTCTCGAACAGCAGATAGGATATTCGGAGATCCGCCTTGCGCCCGGCATAGTCGATGAGGGAGGCCCTGGCCGTCTTCAAAAGCAGGTCGAACAGGATGACCGCGCCGATGCCGAGAGCCAGGACCCACAGTGTCGATATTGCCTTGTTCGGCAGGATCCTGTCGTAGACGTTCATGGTGAAGATCGGCGAGGCTATGGCCAGCAGATTGATGAACACCGCCGCCAGGACGACTTTTGAGTAGGTGCGCCAGAAAGCGCCCATCGTCCCCGTAAGCCAATGTCTCCGCTCGATCCTGGCCGCCGAGCCGACCGACATGGTCTCGGCGGCATTGGCATAGGTGATCGAGAAGGAAGCGCCGCCGCTGATGTAGCTGGCGGCCAGTTCCGATCGGCCGATCGTGGTGCGGCCGTCTTCCTGGGGCGCGGTGATATACGCATCGTCTTCGCCCAGAGCGAGCAGGGCAACCGGCAATTGGCTGACGCGAAAGACGATTGCCGGCAGGTCGATACGCCCCCTGAGAAAATCGCGGTGGTTGAACTCGGTGACTTCCAGGCCGATGCGTTCGGCAAGGTGCCTGATGTCGTCGGCCGCAATTCGCGTGTCCGAGAGCGGCACGCCGGCAAACAGCACGGTCTCCGCGCTCGGCCTGCCGAGATATCCGGCAACGGCCGAGAAGCAGGCCTTGAACGCCTCCTTGGGGGAGAGGATATTGGGTTGCTGGTTCACGATCTGCCCGTCAGGACGCTCGCTGGACCTTGCGTCGTCTTATTTCTTCCTCACCGGGGCGAGGATATCGAATGGCAGGTCGTTCTTCTGCTCCGATGGCGTCCGCGCATAGGTCTCGGTGTCCGCGGTTTCCGGTGTTGCAAACTCGGTGCGCGCATAGGCTGTCGCTTGCTTTGCCGGCTCGAGATTCATCGTTTTCAGCAACTGTCCGGTCGCGGCCAGGAGCCGGTACTGGGCAAACAGCGATGCGTAGGACGCGGTATCGGCCAGCGTTGCCGTGTTGAACCGCGTATTCTGCGCGTCGAGCACGTCGAGCAGCGAGCGCTGTCCAACCTTGAACTGCTCGCGATAGGAAGCGACCAGCTTTTCATTGGCGGCGGCCTGTTGCCTCAGGGTCTTCGCCAGATCGGCTTGCCGGAAACGGCGATCCCATGAGGTGCGAACGGCTTCCTCGATTTCGCGCAAGACCTGATGATAGGCGAGCCGCTGCTCGCTGGCGCGGCGGATCTGCTCCTGTTCAATGGCCTTGTCTATGCCGCCGCGATACAAATTCCAACGCAGCACCAGACGCGCCTGCAGGTCATTGGTGTCCCCGTCGTCGCCGTCAATGTCGGTGCCTGCCCTGGCCCGACCTTCAGCAATGACTTCAGGGCCATATTTCGCCCGGGCCGCATCCACCAGGGAAGCCGCGGCGTCGATATCGCTGGTGGCCATGTGAACGCGCGGATTGTTCTGTCGTGCCAGGCCGATCGCGTCATCCAGTGACCGCGGAAGCGCGGCGGCGACGTCACCCGGCCGCGAAGCATTGACCAGCGGCTTGCCGACGGTCTTGAAGAACCGGATCTTGGAGGCTTCCAGCTCTTCGGTCGCCTCCTGCATGCGGGCCTTGGCCGCGAACAGACGCTCCTCGGCCTGTTGGCGGTCGGCCTCGTTCAACGCCCCGCCTGAGATGCCTTGCCGGATGTCGCCGAGTATCGCCTGATGGAAACCCAGATTCTTCTTGGCTTCGGAAACGATCGAAGCCTGCAGCATGTATTCGAGGTAATCCTGGACAACGGACAGCCCGATGAATTCGGACCGTTCCAGCACCCGGAACGACGCTCCGTCGACGCGCGATGCCTGGCGGTTCAATTCCGCGCGACGCGCTCCGCTGTCGAATAATTTCTGGGTCACCACCAGATTCGCTTCCGCCGGATAGAGCGAATCGTTCTCTATCGACAGCGAGCGCCGGGACGAATTGTCGAGCCGGCGAACGCCAGCCGATCCCTCGACATCGACACTGGGAAGGTAAAGGCCCTTGGCCTGCCGCAACTCGAACTCGATTGCTTCGCGGTTTTCGATCGCCTGTCCAATCTCGGGATTGGATTCCACCGCGACAGCCATCGCCTCCTTGAGCGTAAGCGCATGAGCACCCCCGCAGGTCAGCATGGTGGCCGCCATCAAAAGACCAAGGCGCCTGCCTATGGTCGACATGTTTGTCGTATTCATTAATCCCACCCTAACGTTTCCCCAGCGTCCTTTTCAGAGCGCTAACCAAGCCAAGGCCTGCCCGTCGGTGGATTATTCACAAATTCACGAAATGTGTGAGCGATTATTGATTTAGAGGGCGCTAAATAGCCTTTTTGGGCAACAAGGCTGCGAGATGTAGCAAAAATAGCACATAACGTCGGCTCGCTGCGGTTGTATCCGGACGCCCCATTCAGTGGGCAAGCACAAAAAAATCGCAGGCCAGTGGGCCGATATGCCCAGAATCATGGCCGGTTCGGATAGCGGTTGTCGACAATCCAACCGGAGGTTGAACGCTTTTTCAGGCACGCCCCCCTTGGGTGCCGCGTCCAAAAAATACTCCATAGTGGCGGCCGGCTTGCGCGTCATGTCGCTCATCACGGCCAAAAGCTGGTCAGCGCGTATCTCTAATTTGCGCTCAACGCCACCATGCGGTCGAGCGCCGCGGTCAGGCCGCGAAGCGACACCGGGAAGCTCAGCGGGGTCTCGGCGTCCGTCGTGACATTGAGCTTCAGCACCGAGCCTCCCCTCAGCTTTCCAAGCGTCGGCCGATCGACGGTAAAGACGGAGACGCAACCCGTCGGCAGGCAAGTCCTGAATCGCTGCGGGGACAGTGGCGGCTGATCATCGATCTGCAGCGTCACGCCCGGATCGAGCAGGATGCCGAAGGGCAAAAGCAAGGTAGCCGTCGTCGAGCCGTCCGGGCGTGCCGCGATCTCCACGGCAAGAAGCCTCTGCCCGTTCTGCTGGACCTGGTCTTGCGCGAGCGAGCACACTCTCGCCTTCTCGCGAACCGAACAGGTCACACTCCAGTCCTGATAGACCTCACGCAGCGATGACGGTCCGTCCGGGACAGCCGCCACCTGTTGCTGGGCGGACGCCGGCGACATCAACGAGAATAGAATTGCCCCACATGCGGAGACGGCCTTCGGGCCAGGCTTCATGTGCAGACCCACTAGCGGATCTTGCATTTCTCTCCCGTCGCCTCGCAGGCCTGCAAAGCGAGATCCTCCGCTTCCCGACGGGTCTCTGCCGAGTTCACGCCCCAGGGCGTAAAACGGTTCTCCACCTTGTCCGCTACGGCGAGGGCACCGCAGTGCTTGTAGGGAAAGCCGGTCTCGTCGTCATCATTCCAATGGCGATGGTTGCGGAAGACGGTGACGACGTTGCAGGCTTTTCCGCCCGCGTTTTCGCAATATTTCTGTGCGATGTCCTTCGCTTCCTGCCGCTTGTCGGCGCCCCAGAAGAAGCCGTATTTGCTATCGGCCTGCGAATAGGCAATGGCCGCCCATATGCCTTTTTCCTCCTGTTGCGGCTCCGATGGGGCCACAAGGTCGGCTGAGACGACTTGTCCGCTCCACAACAGGGTCAAGCCCAAAACTGCCAAAGCCTGCGATCTCATGGTCGGCCATCCTTTCCTTAACCTCAATCGCTTCGCGTCCTACTTCGCCGCCGAAGCGAGGGAGATCACCACACAGCTTTTGCCCGTCGGCAGGAGAAGCGCTTCACCGGCATTGCCGCCGAGTTCGTAGACCTCGACCTGCCCGAGATGGTCGGTAATCTTGCTGCCCTGCGGCAGGATGGATGCGATGTCGGCGCACGGGCTGGCGAACGGCGCCACCCGCACCATCGCCCCTTCGCAACCGGTGGCAGTAGGCGAAGCGAACACGATGCCGGCGGCCGGTCCGCTATAGCGTTCCGACGCATAGTCCATGCCGACAAAGGCCTGGATGGCGTGCTTGTCGGCCGCCTGACCGTTCCACAGGGATTTGACGCTGTATTTCGTGCCGTTCGTCAGAATCTGTCCGAGCGTCGGATAGACGGTCGAGCAGGCCTGCACACCGGCCTGCTTGACATGCTCGAGGAAGGGCGTGTCCGGAAGCACGGGGGCCGCCGCAGTTTCTGCAGGTGCGGCCGTCGCGCCGCCGACCAGATTGGCGATCGCGGCATAGTTCCCGGCGGCGAAGCCAAGCCCCGCCACGACCAATCCCAGCAATGAATATCCGGCCACGCGTGGCCAGCGCCGCCGTGGGGGCTCGGCCCGCCTCTGCCGATCCGCCTCGACGGCCGGAGTGCGTTTCGCGGACGTGAACTGGTCCTGCTGGCTCATGGTGATGCCCCGATTATTTGAGTGGTGAAAGGGCCTCTGACAGCCCCTTGAGTGTTGCGGTCACGGTGATCGTCTGGCCGTCGACTGTCGAATAGGAGATCGCCGGTGTCGCATTCTGCGAGATCTGCCGGCGCATGAGGGGGCCGACCGGCAACATGCCGACACAGACCATTTCGTTGCAGCCGTTCAGGTGCACGTCGATCGGCTGCTTCTGTCCATCGAACTTCAGCGACACCAGGCCATCGCTCCTGGCATTCGCAGCGGTGCGCAGGATCATGTACGGCTTGCCGTCCTGTGTGGCGGCAAGCGACCAGCTGAAGGCCATCTTGCCTGCTGCGTCCTCGATGATCTGCGAGACGTTGCAGACCTTCTTGCGGGCCTTGAGGTTCTCGTCGCAGATCAGCGTCCAGTTATCGAATGGGCGGATGGTGCGCTGATAGTCGCCGAGCTTCACCTCGGGCGGCACCACCACGTCCGATGGCTTGATCCTGTAGGTCGAGGCGACCTGCCCGGCGGCCGGCACCAGGCCGCCGCAGAGCGCCAGGCAGGTCAGGGCAACAAGTCCTTTCATTCCTGCCTCAGTTCAAGGTGAAGCTGATGCCGGCACCGACACCGACATGCCCACCCGCGGCCGTGCCCGACAGATTGCCCCGGATGCGGCCGTCTTCGCTGGTGTAGCCCGCACCGAAGGCGAACGCGCCTGCGTCCCGCCACAAGCCGCCGCCTGCCGCCACGCTCAGCTTTCCGGGCCGGTCGTCATAGCGCAGCGAGGCGGCCGCAAGGCCTATTGCGGCCGCCTGCCGCGCCTCGTCGCGGATGCCGCTAATGTCCGAATTTAGCTGGCTGAGCTTCTGGTCGGTATAGTCGTTGGCCTGCTGCAAGGTCGTGACCGCCACCTTGTCGGTGTAGTCGTTGGACGTATCGATAGCGTAGGCTACGCGGTTGTCCGTATAGCTCTTGCCCGCGGTCAGGCCCTGGTTCATCTGGTCGACGTTGACCGCATCGGTCCCTTTGACGCCGGGGCCGACATTGGAGATGACGACGGGCGCGTTGACGTCGCCGCCCTGCAACGTGATGGTGTTCGACTTGACGCCGCCCGGGGCGTCATAGGTCACCGCGTTCTCGGTAAGGTTTCCGACGCCGGCTTTCAGATCCTCGATCGCCGTATTGGTGGCGTAGAGCTGCGAGCCGTTGATCGCATCGGTGCTGTCGGAAGACACGCGGCCGGCAGCGACATTGGTGATCGTCCGCTCGGCGCCGGCGTCGCCGACGCTGACGGTTCCGGTTGGAGTCGTTCCGGCATAAGTGTAGGTCTTGCCGTTGATGACGGTGCTGGAGGTCCCGACGGCGGTCTGCGTCACCGAACCGGAACCGAGCGCCACATCGTTGGCATTGTTGGCCTGCGCGCCCTGGCCGAGCGCGACGGCGCCTTGCCCAGCGGCCGTCGAGCCATGTCCCGCGGCCAAGCTGTCGGTGCCGCTCGCCACGCTCTCCGGTCCGATCGCAACGGCGTTGGTGCCGCCGGCGATGCTGTCGGCCAGCGTCGAGTTGGCGTGGAAATACTTGATGCCGCCGCCATTGCTGATGCTGGTCAGCGCATTGTCGACGGCCGTGAAGCCGTCATAGACGGTGGAATAATTGTTGCCCTGGATGTTGTAGGTTGGGCCGGTGATCGAGCCGTCGGGATTGACGGTCGTGCCGCCGCCGAACAGGTTGCTGACGTTTTGCGTCACGCCGCGCAACTGCGAAACGTTGACGCCGTCGGTGTCGGCAGAGCCCGCCGCGACATTGGTGAGCTTGCGTTCGGCCCCGGCAGAGCCGATCGACACCTCGCCGACCGACGTTTGCGGACCGGCGAGCGCAAAGGCCGTGTAGCCTGCCTGCGCGCCGACCGTGGTGATGGACTGCGCACCGAGCGCCACGCTGTTGATGAAGGTGCTCTGGGCGCCGGCGCCGAGCGCCACCGACTGGATGCCGGACGCCAGCGAATTGGTGCCGAAGGCCAGGCCGTCGGCCAGCATGACATGGGCGTTCTGGCCGATCGCGGTTCCGCCGGGTGCGGTCTGGTCGACGATGGCGCCGTTGCCGATGCCGATGCCGTTGTCGCCGTTGACGACCGTGGTCGGACCGACCGCGACCGACTCTGCCCCGACCGCCAGCGAGTCGCCCGCCGCCGAATTGGCATGGAAATACTTGGTCGAGGTGACCGATACGGCAGCTATGGCGCCGGCGAGTTGGCGCACCGTCACCGCGTCCTGGTCCTGGGTGCCGTCGGCCACATTGGTGATCTGCCGGTACGAGGTGGCATCGCCCACCGAAACGGCGCCGAGCAGCGTCTTGTCGGTGGTGTTGTACTGGATGAAGTTGGATGGGCCGGCGGGCAATTGCCCGGTAGTCGGAGCGATCGCACGATCGGAAACCGAGCCCGAACCGAGCGCCACGCCGCCGTCGATGCTGGCATTGCTGTCGCGGCCGAGCGCCAGCGCGCTGTCGCCGGTCGCGGTCGCCTGGTAGCCGACGGCGGTGGAGCCGACCCCTTGTGCGAAGGAATCGGTTTGCGCCAGACCGGCCTCGTTGGTGCGGGCGTAGCGGATGCCCTCGCCATTGGCGTCGGTATAGGCGGTCGAGGTGTCGCCGGCGATGTTGTTGATCGTGTTGCCGAGATCGGTCACCGAACCGCCAATGGTGCTGAGCGTGGTGCCGATGGCGTCGACGGCCTGGTTGGTGGCGGCGAGCTGCGAACCGTTGATGGCGTCGGTCGACGTCGAACTGATCCGCCCCGCGGCGACATTGGTGATGGTACGTTCCGCGCCGACCGCGCCGACGCTGACCGTCGAAGTCGGAGTGGTGCCCTGGAAAGCGTAAGTTGTGCCGTTGATTACGGTGCTCGGCGTGCCGACGGCGACGTCGGTGACACTGCCCGAGCCGAGCGCCACATCGCCTGCGTTGCCAGCGGTCGAGTTTGCACCCAGCGCGAGCGCATCCGCGGCGCTGGCATTCGCTTGCATGCCGAGAGCGGTCGCCTGGAGGCCGGTAGCAAAGGCGTTCTGGCCGATCGCGGTGGTGGAGGTCGCTGTCGCGTTGGCATTCGCGCCGATGGCGGTGCTGTATTGGCCCGAGGCGTTGGAGATGTAGCCCATCGCCGTTGCGTCGAGCGCCGATGCGACGGCGCCGCTGCCGAAGGCCGACGCATTGGCGTCGGATGCGCTCGAATTGACACCGGCCGCGATGGCGTTCGTCCCCGTTGCGGTCGCGACGGGTCCGATCGCGACGGAGTCCGTGCCCGTCGCCGAGGAGTCCGCCGCCGTCGAGTTGGCATGGAAATACTTGATGCCGCCGCCGACATTGATGTTGTTGACGACGGCGCCGATGGCATCGACGGCCTGGTTGGTGGCGGCGAGCTGCGAGCCGTTGATGGCGTCGGTCGACGTCGAACTGATCCGACCCGCGGCGACATTGGTGATAGTGCGTTCCGCGCCGGGCGCGCCGATGCTGACCGTCGAGGTCGGGTTGGTGCCCTGGAAGGCATAGGTCGTGCCATTGACCACCCCACTGGCCGTGCCGACCGCCGTGGTGGTCACCGAGCCCGAGCCGAGCGCCACGTCGCCGGAGCTTGCCGCCGCCGTCGCGCCATCGCCAAATGCGATATTCCCGGCGAGGCCGGCGGCACCTGCCGTGGAGCCGTTGCCCAACGCCACTGAGCCTTGGCCGATCGCCTTGTTGTTGTTGCCGATGGCGACGGCACCGTTGGCCGCGTTGGCCGCGGTGGCGGTCGCCGTGCCGTCGCTGTTGGCGATGTTGTTTGCGCCGCCGGTGAAGGCGCCGGTGCCGCTGGCGAAGCTCGGATCGCCGATGGCAACCGCGCCGTCTCCATAAGCGACGTTGCCCGCACCGATGGCGACAGCCTTGCCGCCGCTTGCGTTTGCGTTGGTGCCGATGGCGACGGCGTCGACGGAGTTTGCGACCGCGTTCGTTCCGGCGGCGATCGCGTTCTGGGCACTCGCGTTCGCGGTATCGCCCATCGCCAGCGCGCTCGCGCCACTCGCCGATGCGCTAACGCCCAGCGCCGTTGCGCGCGCGAGGGTCGCACGGGCGCCATTGCCGAGCGCCACGGCGCCAACATCCGTGCCCTGGGCACCCGATCCAATCGCGACCGAGCCGATTCCACTCGACACGGCGGCATTGCCGAAAGCCAATGCGAAATTGCCTGAGGCGAGTGCGTTGGGGCCGAGCGTTGACGAGCTTATCCCCGTCGCACGGGAATTTACCCCGATTGCGACGGCGAACTGGGCCGATGCCACGCTTGTACGGCCGATCGCCGTGGCATCAGCCACGTTTGCCGTCACGTCCACGCCGATAGCGATCGCGCTCTGAGCGAGAGCCCCCGTTCCGACAGCGGAGCGTGCGCCCAGATAGATGGAATTCACGCCGCTGGCGATGGATCCCGTGCCAATGGCGGCGGCGTTAGTCTGGCTGGCTTGGGCGTTGTGGCCGATCGACGCGGTGTTGCTGACGGCGACACCAATACCGGCATTGGTTCCGATCGCGATGTTGTCGTTGCCGGTGACCAGATTGCCCGCGGAGGCGGAGAGCGTTGCGTCATAGGCAACGGCGCCGTCACCAGTGCCGAGGGCGACATTGCGCTGCCCCGTGACGCCGGAGCCAGCGCCTCTCAAGACGCTTGGGACGCCGCCGCCGACAGCGGTATTCTGTCCGCCGCTGACGAGCGTGCCTGCCGCGATGCCCACCGCGACCGAGCTGGCATTTCCGGTGGTCGAGCCGGCACCCGCACCCTGCCCGACCGCAACCGTGCTGTCGCCGATCGCCACCGCTTGCACCCCGAGTGCCGTTGAGCTGTTGCCGGTCGCCCTAGCAGCGTTGCCGACGGCGACGCCCGAGACTCCGCTGGCGTTGGCGCCGTTCCCGGCGGCGAGAGAATTGGCGCCGGTTGCCTGGCTGACCACTCCCAGCGCTATCGAATTGCCGCCGCTTGCGTTACTACCCGCTCCCATTGCGGTCGCGTTGCCGCCGGTTGCTTGGCTGGTCGATCCAACCGCGGTACCAAAGCTGTTGGCGACGGTCCCCGTGCCGAGCGCGGTCGAACTGTTCCCCGAAGCCTGGCTTAAGCTGCCGATAGCGACGGAATTGCCGCCGGTCGCTTGGCTCGATACGCCAACGGCCGTCGCGGCGGCGCCAGCAGTAGCCGTGGAGCCGATGGCAGTCGCGTTCGCCCCGTTTGCGGTGCTGTTGACACCAAAAGCTGATGCTCCATCCACGAGCGCGCGGGCGTTCCCGCCTACGGCAAGAGCATTGACGCCGGTCGCGTTCGCGAAGACGCCTATGCCTATGGCGTTGAGGCCAGTGGCACTCATCGTATAGCCGATGGCGATCGAAGCATTGCCCGTTGCGGTGTTACCGGTGCCTATCGCCACGCCGTTGTCACCATTCACCTTGGCGCCAGCACCAATGGCGGTCGAGGCGGAGCCGGTGGCGCTGGTGGCACATCCGATCGCTGTGCTTTGCACCCCCGCGGAGGGAGTCGTGCAGTTCGCGGTGTTGGTCAGAACCCCGTTACCAATGGCAAGCTGCGCGAACGCCGGCTGCGGGACCATGATCCCCACCACGGCCCCGAGCATCCCGCCAACGCCCAAAGTTCCCAGCCCCAGGCGCTTGCGCCCCATACCGAGCGCACGATGCGCCATCCGCAGCACCGCCATCAGGCGGCGGCGAACCGAGCGGGAACTGACATCGGCCCCCGCGATCCAGTGCCCGGCGAAATGCGCCGCGCGACGCTGAACAAGAAGCGAGCCGTTCGAAAACTGGTTGTCGGTCATGGTTCCCTCTCCGCTGGCCGGCACGAAATGTCTGACAATTCCGCTCCACCGCAGGAAGACATGATTCCTGCCCGCGGTATTTCACGAAATTGCTGCCTTGTGAGAAAAGATCGGAGCAAACCTGCAGAGGTTAACGGCTTGTTACCTTAGCCAATGCTTTAAAACCAAGAAATAAAGCAACGACCTAAGCGCCGCCTCATCTAACCTTGGCGTTAAGCTTGCCCACCCGCAGCTGCAGCGGCGTCACCTGGCGGTATTTCTTCATCACGGTGGTAAAATGGCTCTGGCTTGAAAATCCGCAGGAATGCGCGATGTCGGCGATCGTCATGCGGCTGTCGGCAAGCAGTCTTTCAGCCAAATCCAGCCGCAGCTCGAGGACATACTGGTGCGGCGGCACCCCGAACGTCCTCGAGAAAGCCCGCATGAAGTGGTACGGCGAAAGCTCGCAAACAGCGGCCATTTCGGCAAGCGCCAGCTTGCGGGTGAAGTTCTTGTCCAGAAATTCCTGCACGCGGCGTGTGCTGCGGACCGAAAGTCCGCCTTTCGCGTTGAGCGTCGGCTGTCGCAGATTGGTTCCGGAAGCCGGTCCGGGGAAACCATCATCACCCGGCATTTTTCGGCCTCCTGACACGTCCCAGATGAGGTTCAACCGGAGGCCTTCCTCCTCGTTCCCCCGAAAAACAATTCGTGATTGATCGAAGCCGACCGGCATCGCCATTCATCGGATCGTTCCGGCCGGACGGCGAACGATGAATGTCTGCGAGACGGGATCGCGGACGGAGGATATGACACTCCCCCGCGCGGTGACCCTCCTGGGCCCGGCGCTTTCAGGAATTATGTCCAGGACAAATCGAGCTGTCCGTTCTCGATTGACGCCCCGGGAAACGCCGCTTTCCCGAGCATCGTCCGTATTTTTCATTGCCTGGCCTCAGCCGCTTGTCCGCCGCCTGAAATCCCCCTTAGCCCGACCCGGATCCAACGTAACGCACATGGCGCGGAGTGTGAATAACATCCGTACGCAAAGAAAAAATTTTGTTCGGGATAAGAAGACGGACCAGTCAACAAGGCAAGGGCTGGACCATTTCGGAACCTTCGCCGGCGCATTGGCTGACGGAGCATCAAACGAAAAACCCGCCTGTTCGGCGGGTCACTGGCGCAAATCAGCACCATGCACGAATTTATACCTTAGCTGAGGTCACCGAGTCAAGAAAAAATTCCTATCGTGAAAGCTGCCCGCGCAAAAGCTGCCACACCGAGCCCGCTGCCGCGAGGCCTCTGGTTGGCCTGAGTTCGGAGCCCTGCTTCAGGTTTGGACAATTCGACCAATTCAGCAGCCCTTCAAGGCAATGCAGAGCTACCCGATTTGCTGCCGGTCATTGCAGATCGTCGCGACGATTCTCGTACAAATCCCATGTAAGTTCCACAAACCCCAGAAGAACGTCCTCCTCGCTCCACCCGGCAGCGACCGCTGCCTGAACGATCTCACGGACGAGAGGCAGCAATTGGCGTTGGCATTCTGCCGACGTGTCGGCAACTGCGTCATCGCCGGGAGGTCCATCGAAGTTGAATTTCATCATTCAGCGCCCCCCTCGCCATCAATCAAAGTGTTTATATAACTAAATTCATTCCTCCTGATATACAATAGAGGTGGTACCAAAGCATAAGAGGCTTCGGTGGGCCTGGGAAGAACAGGACGATGCCAGGCTTTATGCTTCCCCTGGGTCAGGTTTGTCCTTCTGAACAGGATCTATCGGGGTGCTTCAACCCATCGATCTCTGCGGCCGGTCGAACTCTTCAGCCAAGGCCGCATGCCACCATCCACCGAATGCACGGCACGAGCGGCTGCATTGCCTTCTGCAACCGCTCGCTGGATAGTCTCGGCATGTTGGCGACCCTGGCGACTCACTGGCCGCAAATTCTGGCGATCATCTCCGTGGTGATGGCGACGCTCGGCATCGTCCATGCCGTCATGACCAAGGAAGATGTCCGCGCCGCCACCGGCTGGGTCGGCGTGATGGTGCTGTCCCCGATTCTCGGCGTGCTGATCTATGCCGTCGCCGGCATCAACCGCATTCGCCGCGCCACGATCACCGCCCAGCGCCCGTTTGCCGATGGCGCGGTATCCGCCAAGCACGAGCGCGACGTCGCTGTCGAAGAGGCTCTGATCGTCGAGCGCTACGGGCAACGGTTCACGGGCTTGCGGACATTGGGCGACAGGGTGGCGCGGCGCGCGCTCAATCCTGGAAATGCAATCGATGTGCTGGAGACCGGCGACGAGGCCTATGCCGCCATGTGCGCGGCCATCGATGGTGCCGAGCGCAGCGTCCTGCTCGAGACCTATATTTTCGACAATGACGCCGTCGGCCTGCTCTTCGTCCAGGCGCTTGCCGGCGCCGTCCACCGAGGCGTCACCGTCCGCGTGCTGATCGATGCCGTCGGCGCCCGCTACTCGGTGCCGAGCATCCTGGGGCATTTGCGCGAGGCCAACATCCCCGCCGATGTCTTCAACGGCAACATCGTCATGGGCCTGCGCCTGCCCTACGCCAATCTGAGGACCCACCGGAAGATCCTGGTGGTCGACGGCATCGCCGCCTTCACCGGGGGCATGAACATCCGAAAAGGCTTCTCCGCCGAATTCGCCGGCTCCAACAGCGCCAGGGACACACATTTCCGGGTGACCGGTCCGATCGTCGCCGACCTCTTTTCGGTTGCCGCCGAGGACTGGCGCTTCGCCACCAACGAGGCGCTGAAAGGCGACGCCTGGCGCATCGCCCCGCTGTCGCCGTCGCCAGGCGCACCGATGATGGTGCGGGCGGTCGCTTCCGGCCCGGATGCCAGCAACGAGACCAACCACAAGCTGCTGATCGGTGCATTCTCGGTCGCCCGCAAGTCTATACGCGTGATGTCGCCCTATTTCCTGCCGGATCGGGAACTGATCAGCGCGCTGATCACCGCCGGCAGGCGCGGGGTCGAAATCGACATCGTGGTGCCGGCGGTGAACAATCTTTTCCTCGTCGACCGCGCGATGATGGCGCAGTTCGATCAGGTGCTCAAACACTATTGCCGTGTCTGGCGCACCGAGGGACCGTTCGACCATTCGAAGCTGCTTTCGATCGACGGAGTGTGGGCCTATGTCGGCTCTTCCAATCTAGACGCCCGATCGCTGCGGCTGAATTTCGAGATCGACTTGGAGGTGCTCGATGCCGGCTTTGCCAGCGAGATCGAGGCGCGGATCGGGTCGGCGATCGCCTCCGCCGTGCCGGTGACGCTGGAAGCCTTGCGAGCCCGGCCGTTTCTTATCAGGCTGTTCGACCGGGTATTGTGGCTCGGTTCACCCTATCTCTAAGGCGGAGGTGCGCTTGAGGAACTCGTCCGTCATGGAACATACGCGGAAATTGCCTATTTTCACTGTATCCGGCTTCTGAATTGATGCCAGCGAGGACGAGCAGCACAGAGATGCACAGAATTGGACGCAGCCTCCCGGCAACCATGCTTCTGTCCCTTCGTGACCGCCGGATGCAGAAAGCGAATGCCGCCGCACTCAAGACGACAGCCACCACCGGCACGCTGGTTGCCTCCTACAATGTCCACAAATGCATCGGCGTCGACAGGAAATTCGACCCGGAACGGACCATCCGCGTCATCCGCGAAATCGATCCGGATCTCATCGCGCTGCAGGAGGCCGACAATCGCTTCGGCGACCGTAATGGGCTTCTCGACCTGCCCCGGCTCGAACGGGAAACCGGCCTGGTTCCGGTGCCGATTTCGGCCACCGGCAAGGGCCATGGCTGGCATGGCAACGTCTTGCTGTTCAAGAAGGGCGTCGTTCGCGACGTGCACCAGATCAAGCTTCCGGGACTGGAGCCGCGCGGCGCGGTGGTGGCGGAGATCGACCTCGATGGCAGCCAGACGCTGCGCATCATCGCCGCCCATCTCGGCCTGCTGCGCCGCTCGCGCTCCCAGCAGGCGCGCGTCGTGCTCGACCTGATGAACAGCCCGGACGAAAGACCGACCTTGCTGCTCGGCGACCTCAACGAATGGCGACTTGGCAACCGCTCCGCTCTCAACACGCTGCATGCAACGTTCGGCCCGCAGCCGCCGGCGGTCCCCACCTTCCCGTCGAACCTGCCGCTGCTGGCGCTCGACCGGATCATGGCCAACAGGCACGGCATGATTGCCGCCATTAACGCGCATGACACGCCGCTTTCGCGCGTTGCCTCCGACCACCTGCCGCTGACGGCCTTCGTACGCCTGGAGCGGGGAGACGATAACGCCTTGATGTCTTCCGCGTCGCAAAGCGTGTAAAATTAGACGGAACGCCCAGTTCTTCCCCGAGTTAACATGTCTCGAACGCGCAGGAGGACGAGATGAAAAAGCTGATTCTGGCTTCCCTGTTGGCATTGGCCGCGACAGCGGCGATCACTGCGCCGACGCAAGCGGCAAGCGTGACCATCCAGTCCGACGATGACGACCGATATTTGCCGGATGACGATTCCGATAGTGGGATCGTTATTCGCCGTCACCACCGCGATCGCTATTACGACAATCAGTATGATGGCGACCAGGATGTTCAGTATGACAATGGCGGATACCGGTACGGCGAATATCGCCGCCACCACCGGCATCACCGCTGCCACATCGAACTGGTCAGGCACTGGCGCCACCACCACAGGGTGATCGAAGAGGTCCGCGTCTGCGGCTGATGTCGATCGTACCAACCGGCCGGCCAAAGCTGGCCGGTTTGGTCGCGTATTGGGGGCGAGAGATGATGCCGCCATGGATCAGTTGAAAACGCCCCTGCAGACTGACGCGCGGCGCGGTTCGCGCAGCTGGATTACCTGGCTGATTTTGTCGCGATTGGACTTGGCACGGTAACTCACTCTCCACCATCCCCGTCAAGCCGCAGATCACCGGCCCGCTTCCCAGGGCATGCCAACCGGTTAGCGGACCCCACCATGAACCGGTCGTGGCCGGCGCCATGTTCGGGTTGGGCTTGCTCTTCGCATTTGGTGCCTCTGGACACAGCTATCGAAGGCTGGAAAATGTAGACGCGACTCCGCTGTTGGAGTTAACTCGGAACATGAGGAGGATGGCGCTGAATCTGGAAGACATTGCCGGCCATCCGGCCCTGCATCGCTGTGTTCAGGCACAGTCGTTGGCGCTGATCAACATCTATGAAACGAGCCCGCGGCTGGCTTCCATTTTCGCCACGCAGCAGCGTTGGCTGATGGGTCATGTCGGCCTTGCCATGCATTTCAGGCGCGATCCGAACGACCGACGCAAGGAGCTGACGGTATCGCGTTTCATCGAGTTCGTACACCAGCACGCGGTGGCCAGCCGCAACACGGCGGACGCTTTCATCAAGGAGATGCTGCATTATCATGTCGCCGAGTATGTTTCGGGTGGCGACGGGCGTACGCACCCCTTGCAACCAACGGCGGCAACCGTGCAGACTTTCACCGGCTGGGTCCTTGCCCATCTGCAGACGCTGGATCATCTCGACCGTGGCAACCGGCTGGCCAGGTTCCTGGAGCGGCCTGACATGGTTGCCGGGCTGCAGCCTCTGGTGGCGGACGGCCTGCTTGCCTCCAAGCCGGTGCGCGAGCCCAACCAGACCTTTTCCCTGTTCATCTGGCTCAACAATGGCGGCATCGTCATGGATTGGCTGATGTCGGGCATCGACCCCGATCATGCCGGCCTGGACCGGATTCCGACCAGCGTGGTTTCGATCGGAGATTTCGCCAAGTGGCTCAAGCTGTCGCGGACCCACCTCGCCCGCAAGCTGCGCGCTGCCGAGGAACTCGGCAGCATCGGCTGGCTCGGCCAGCGCGGCCATTCGGTGATGTGGGTGTCGAACACCTTCTACCAGGAGTACATGACCGTCCAGGCCGCCAAGCTGGCCATTGTCGATGCGGCATTCGCCGCCTGTTTTCCAGTCCCGGAAGACCGCTGAGGGTCGGCGCGATCGACATCTGCCCGGACCGAGAACATTGTCTCCTGGCGATCATAACCTGTTATAGACAGGGCGCGTCTGGACACGGGCCGTGAAGGCTGAGAATGTGATCTGCGTCTTCGTGGCCGTAAGGCTGGATCGGAGCATGGGGGGAATGACGCAGACCTTTGACCATATTGCCGGTCACCCGGCATTGCATCGCTGTGTCCGTGCCCAGGCGCAGGCGATGATCCAGGCCTATGGGATGAACCCGAGGCTTGCCTCGATATTTGCCACCCAGCAGCGCTGGTTGATGGCGCATATCGGCCTTGCCCTGCATTTCAGACGGGAGCCCGATGATTACCGCAAGCAGTTGACGGCGGCGCGTTTCATCGACGTCATCCGGGAGAATTCCGTCGCCAGCCGCAACACCGCCGACGCCTTCCTCAAGGAGATGCTGCATTACAATTTCATCGAGCACCTGCCGGCAACACAGGACGGCCGCATCCGCCCCATTCAGCCAACGGTGAACACGCTGGAGACGGTTGCCGGCTGGATGATGGCGCACCTGCACACGCTGGACAGTCTCGACGGTGCGAACCGTCTGGCGACGTTTCTGGAGCGGCCCGATGCTCTCGCCAGGGTGCAGCCGCTGGTCGCCGACGGCCTGATCTCCTCCAGCCCCGTGCGCGAGCGCAGGCAGACCTTTTCGCTGTTCACCTGGCTCAACAATGGCGGCGTCGTCATGGACTGGCTGATATCGGGCGTCGATACCGACCATGCCGGCCTTGCTGAAATACCGACCGGCGTCGTCTCGATCGGCGATTTCGCCAAATGGCTCAAGCTGTCGCGAACCCACCTGGCACGCAAACTGCGGGATGCCGAAGACCTCGGCAGCGTTGGCTGGCTTGGCCAGCGCGGCAATTCGGTGATGTGGGTGTCGGGCGACTTCTACCGGGAGTACATGACCGCCCAGGCCGTCAAGCTGGCTATCATCGATGTCGCGTTCGTCAAGGCCTTCGACTCGCCGGCAGGCAGCTGACCGGTGCGGCATCCCCGGTGCGGGGATGCCCAAGCCGGCGAGCCTTTCAGTCGATATCGAATGACACGCCCTGGGCGAGCGGCAGCGCCTTGGAATAGTTCACCGTGTTGGTGGCGCGCCGCATATAGGCCTTCCATGCGTCGGAGCCGCTCTCGCGGCCGCCCCCGGTTTCCTTTTCGCCGCCAAAGGCACCGCCGATCTCGGCGCCCGAGGTACCGATGTTGACATTGGCAATGCCGCAATCCGATCCGTCGACACCTAGGAAACGCTCGGATTCCTGCAGGTCTCGGGTGAAGATCGACGAGGACAGGCCTGCCCCCACGGCATTGTGCTCGTCGAGCACCGCGTCGAAGTCCGAATATTTCATCACGTAGAGGATCGGCGCGAAGGTCTCTTCCGTCACCGGTGACACCTGGCTTGGCATTTCGACCAGCGCCGGGTGCACGTAGTACGCATCCGGATGGCCGTTCTCGACCCGCGTGCCGCCGGTCACCTTGCCGCCATGGGCAGCGGCTTCCTTCAGCGCCTTCTGCATGGCGTCGAAGGCCGCCTTGTCGATCAGCGGCCCGACCAGCGAGGAGGTCTCCAGCGGATTGCCGACAGACACACTCTCGTAGGCCTTCTTGAGGCGCGGAACCAAGGCGTCGTAGACGCTGTCATGCACGAACAGGCGCCGCAGCGTCGTGCAGCGCTGGCCGGCCGTGCCCATCGCTCCAAACGCAATCGCGCGCAGTGCCATGTCGAGATCGGCGGTCGGGCAGACGATGCCGGCATTGTTGCCGCCGAGTTCCAGCACCGCGCGCGCAAAGCGCTTGGCCAGCCGCGGGCCGACGTCGCGGCCCATGCGGGTCGAGCCGGTTGCCGAAACCAGCGGCACTTTGGGGTGATCGACCAGGATCTCGCCGACGGCGCGGTCGCCGATCAGCACCGGCGCCAGGCCATCAGGTGCGTCCGCGCCGAAGCGCTCGACCGCACGCTTGAAGATAGCCTCGCAGGCAAGTGCGGTCAGCGGCGTCTTTTCCGACGGCTTCCACACCACTGCGTCGCCGCAGACCAGTGCCAGGGCTGCATTCCACGACCACACGGCCACCGGGAAGTTGAAGGCGGAAATGACGCCGACGACGCCGAGCGGATGCCAGGTTTCCATCATCCGATGGCCCGGGCGCTCGGTGGCGATGGTCAGGCCGTACAATTGCCGGGAGAGGCCTACGGCGAAATCGCAGATGTCGATCATCTCCTGCACTTCGCCGAGGCCCTCGGACGGGATCTTGCCGACCTCGATCGAGACCAGCCGGCCAAGCTCGGCCTTGTGCGTACGCAGCTCCTCGCCCAGCAGCCGCACCAGTTCGCCACGCCGCGGGCCGGGCACCATGCGCCAGGCCTGGAAGGCCTTGTGCGCGGCATCGATCACCTTGGCCGCGTCAGCCGGTGAGATTGTCTTCAGCGCCGCGATCTGCTCGCCCGTCACCGGGCTGCGCACGATCAGGTCGCCGCCGACAAGCGTCTCCTCGGCCACACCCAGTTTTGCCAGCAGTTCGGTCGTTTCCTTGCCTATCGTCATTCTTGTCCCTTTCAGATCTCGTCGCTCATAATGCATGTCGCCAAAAGTGCCCCGGTTTTGGAACAACGACATGCACAAAAGGCATGCCGGTCAAAGCCTGGCGCCATGCTGCCCGCGTGCACAAAGGCACCTCAGGCACGATCATCGCGTGGCATTACTCGTTTCAAGGGAAAATCACCACCCCGGCATGGTCCAAGCCCAAACTGCACGATTGAGCCAGATGGGGCAGATGGCGCTCAGTTTGCCTTCTTGGCCGGTGGGCGTACCGCACCGTCCCTGATCAGCCGGTCGATATGCATGCGGATATGAGCTGCTTCCGCCGCCGTGTTAGCAAGCGCTATGGCGCGGTCGAAGGCGACGCGCGCCTCGTCCCCCCGGTCGAGTTGCATCAAGAGGCCCCCCTTGAGGCCGAAAAAATGGAAATAGCCGGAAAGCCGTTCTTCCAGCGGCTCGATCATGGCCAGCGCCTCTGCCGGTCCACGCACCTTCGAGACCGCGACGGCCCGGTTGAGTGTGACCACCGGCGACGGCTGCATCTGCTCCAGCAAGCGATAGAGCAGGTCGATCTCGTTCCAGTCGGTATCCTCGGCCCTTTCGGCCCGCGCGTGCAATGCGGCAATCGCCGCTTGCACCTGGTAGGGGCCGGGCTTGCGATGGCGTAGCGCCTTGTCGACCAGCGCCAGCCCCTCATCGATCATCTTGCGGCTCCACAGGCTGCGATCCTGGTCTTCGAGCAGCACGATCTCGCCGCTCTCGTCGAAACGGGCCGGTGCGCGCGCATGCTGCAGAAGCAACAGCGCCGTCAGCCCCATGATCTCCGGCTCGGTCTGGAACAACCGCAGCAGGAGCCGTGCCAGCCGGATCGCCTCCTCGCACAGCGGTGCGCGGGCCGGCGCCTCGCCGCTGTTGGTCGAATAGCCCTCGTTGAAGACCAAGTAGACCATGGCGGCGACGGCGGCGAGGCGTTCCGACCGCTCGACCGCGCCCGGCGTCTCGAACGGCACGCCGGCGTCCGCAATGCGCGCCTTGGCGCGAGTGATGCGCTGCTCCATGGCGCTTTCGCCAACCAGGAAGGCGCGCGCGATCTGCTTGACCGTAAGACCGGAGACGATGCGCAGCGCCACCGCGATCTGCTGCGTTGCCGGCAGATCAGGATGGCAGCAGATGAACAGCAGCCGCAATATGTCGTCGCGGTAGTGCGCCCCGTCCAGCCGCTCTGCGATATCGCTCTCGGCGTCCTCCAGATCCGAAACCTGGTCTTCCTCCGGCATCGGCGCCTGCTTGGCGCGCTTGCGCACCGCATCAATGCCGCTGTTGCGGCCGACGAAGATCAGCCACGCCGCCGGGTCGCGCGGCGGCCCGTTCTGCGGCCAGTTCTTCAGCGCCCTGAGGCACGCGTCCTGGAAAGCTTCCTCCGCCGTATCGAGATCGCGGAAATAACGCAGCAGCGCACCCATCGCCTGCGGGCGGGCGGCGCTGATCGCGGAGCTTATCCAGGCCATCTCGGTCATGCGGAAACCTTGGCGGGATTGAAGATCGAGACCGGCCGGATCTCATAGGAGCCGCCGCTCGGGTTGACTTCGGAAAGCTCGCGGGCGAACTCCACCGCCTCGTCGAGATCGGCGCATTCGAGCGTGTAGAAGCCGAGGAACTGTTCCTTGGTCTCGGCGAACGGCCCGTCGATGACGACCGATTCGCCCTTGACCTTTCTCAGGGTCGTCGCGGCGGTCGTCGGCAGAAGCCGTGCCACCGGGCCGAGCCGACCAGCCTTGGCGTACTTGTCCTGAACGTCGAGGAGATTGGCCATGACCTCGTCGTCCTGTGCCTTGCTCCAGGAGCAGACGACATCTTCGGAGGCATAGCAGAGGATTGCGTAGAGCATGGCTGGTCCTTTTTTCTCTGTCAAAGGACGAAACAGTAAGACCGATCCCGACACGACGTCGATAAAAAAATCCAGATGTGGACGGATTTGGCCACGGCCAGCCGCGCCGGTCAGCTTTCTCCCAGTTTCAGCCATCGCAGCACGAGAGCTTCCTCGTCATCGAGACCATCGATGGAGCGTTTGCGTTTGTTGGCTTGCGCCATTTCATTCAGCAACCGCCCCTCGGACCACGCTTCGAAGACCTGCGGATGGATATAGCATTTGCGGCAGACGGCACGCGTATTGCCCAGCCGCTCGGCAACCTTGTCGATGACGCTGTTCATCGCCCTGTTTCGCTGCGCCTGGCTTTGCGGCAGTTCCGTTTGGGCAAACAGCGACGCGGCGTGAATGGTGCCGCCCCAGGTGCGGAAATGCTTCGAACTGAAGGCGTCACCGACCGCCTCACGGATATAGCGGTTGACGTCCTCGGAGCGGACCGGCCGCCTGTTGCCGTCCTCATCGAGATACTGGAACAGCTTCTGGCCTGGCAGGTCCTGCGCGCCGCGCACAATCCTGGCGATGCGGCGGTCGACCAGCTTCAGCTTCCACTCCTTGCCCGACTTGCCCTTGAAGGCAAAGCGCAGGCTTGAACCGACAATATCCACATGCCGGTCGCGCAACGTGGTCAACCCGAAACTCTTGTTGTCGCGGGCGTAGGCGGCATTGCCGACCCGGATCATCGTGTTGTCGAGCAGCCAGACGACCGCGGCGACGACACGCTCGAACGGCAGGCCACGACGGCGCAGATCGCTGTCGATCCTGTGCCGCAGGTCCGGCAGGCTCTCGGCGAAAGCAACCAGGCTCGAATATTTGGCACCATCGCGCTCTTCGGCCCATTGCGGATGATAGCGATATTGCTTGCGTCCGCGCTGGTCCCTGCCGGTTGCCTGGATATGGCCGTCCGCGTCCGGCGAAATCCACACATCCGTCCAGGCCGGCGGAATGACGATCGCCTCGATGCGGGCCCTGGTAGTGTCCGAAACTGTTCCTCCGTCCGGTCCCTTGTAGGAGAACCCCTTGCCTGTTTTCAGCCGCCGGATACCGGGCTCGGCATCACTGACATAGCTAAGCGACGCATGGTCGGCCGAGCTTTGTGCCCCGTTTTTGGGCGCACCATCTGGCGATACAGCGTCCTCGCCAGCCGGTCGGCTGGGCGACAATCCGGATTTTTGCAACATGTCGGCTCCACGCGAATTCCGTAGATAAGCCACTGGCCGACTCCTGGTTCCACCCGCCGTCCGAAAAGCGCCTCGCGCCGATATCGCGCTGGCCGGCGCCTACAGAGCGCCTTGCAGCTTGATCGGCGGCGCCGACAAACGCCGCCGCGCCGCGAGCTTGAACCTGTAGCGCAGGCAGCGCCAAGCTTCTGAGCGCCGCTTCGGCGCGGCCGCGGCTACCGCCAGGAAGCGCGCCGCGGTGCCCAGATCGCCGCGCGCATAGTGGACCCGGGCGATCTTGAGGGCGACAAGCCCTTCCCTGGCCTTGAGCGCCGACAACGGGATGTTGCAGTCGGTGAGTGTGCGCAGTTCCCGGCGCCAGTCCAGAAAGCGCCGCACCGGGTTGAGGGCAAAGCGGTCATCGGAACGTACCGGCGAAACCTCATAGACCATGACAGGTTGCGAGACCATGGCGAGCGATGCCTTGCTCATCAGCCGTGCCCAGAACAGCGTGTCCTCGTCATAGGCCATTCCGATGGGGAACCGCGTCTCGCCGATCAGGGTCCGCGATGCCAGAACGCTGCCCACGGCGACCGAACGTATGTCGCCTTTCACATAGGCCGAGGCATTTGCCAGGCACGCAGCCTGATAGCCGTTCGGCATCTTGATCTGCCGGTCCTGGCCGTTCACCCGTCGCCGGTAGGCACCCACGATCATGTCGGCCTCCGGCTGCTCCCGGGCCTTGCGGAGCAGCGCGCGCAACCCGCCCCGCAGATGCAGGTCGTCGGCATCGATCAGGTAGACCCAGGAATAGACCGCTTCGGCCAGCGCCAAATTGCGGGCACCGCCTGCATCGCGGCATTTGGCCGACAGCACGCGCAGCGGCAACGAGAGTTGTGCCGCGGCCTCCCGCGCGATGGTTGCCGTGCCATCGGTCGACGCATCGTCGACCAGCAATATCTCGCCGATGATCTCGGCCTCACTGCGTAGCGATGCCAGCGTTGCAGCAATGGTCGCCGCCGCGTTACAGGCAGGAATGACGACGCTGATTGCTCCCAATTACAAAACCTCGCGCCATGCGCTTGAGGATACAACTACCGTCACCCCGAAACGAATACAGACTAGCGGCCGCATCGGTATTTGAGAAGCAGTCTTGTCCATCCCGAATTGCGGCGCAAATACCGCTGCGTGTACGACCTGCTTCAGGCTCTTTCGAGCACGACCGGAATGACGTCGACAGCTTGCTCGCCAACCTGTCCCCCCGTGGTCTTGAGCACGCCGACGATCGGCGCCACGTCCGAATAGTCGCGGCCGTGGCCGACGGTGATATGGTCGTTGCTGGCCCGCATGCCGTTGGTCGGATCGAATTCCTGCCAGCCTGCATCGCGCCCGCACCAGACCTTGACCCAGGCATGCATGGCATCGGCGCCTTCCAGCCGGGGCTTGCCCTTCGGCGGGATGGTGCGCAAGAAGCCGCTGACATAGCCGGCCGGAATACCGAGCCCGCGCAGGCCGGCGATCATGATGTGCGAAAAGTCCTGGCAAACGCCGCGCTTCAACTTGAAGGCATCACTGGCCCGGGTCCGCACCGTTGTCGCTTCGCCGTCATAGGTGAAATCGCGATGGATGCGATTGCACAGGCTCACGGCCGTGCCGGCGGCAGAGCCGGCGATGCTGTCGCGTGCGTAAGCGGTGATCGCATCGTCGATGCCGGCATGGGTGCTGGCCGTCAGGAAGTGGTGCGGTGCATCAGGTGCCAGAGACCGCATCGCGGCGAGTTCTTGCCTCAGCCGGGCGATATCGGGCGACACGTCGAGCCCGGGCTCGGGCCGAGACACCGACACGCGGGCGCTCATCCTGATGTCGAGCGCGTCATGCGCGTCGCGAAAGGCGATCGAGGTGACGTTGTTGCCGAAGAAATCGGAAAAGTCGGAACGTTCGTTGGGTGCCGGCGCAAAGGACAGGGATGCGGCGATGACACGCTGCACGCCTGATATCGTCGACGGCAGTACGCGCACCTGATGACGACCGCCGCCGGCCGCCGCAGCGTAATCGTAATGCAGATGAAGCCTGATGTCGTAGAGCATGTTCTATTTTTCTGCCTTTGCGCAGGTTCTTGTCGCAAAACCGTGCGACACTTTTGCGGAACCTGCTTAGCCGAAATAGGCTTTGGCGAGGCTGTTGTAGAGGCCGCCGATTTCAAAGGCGAGGTCGTCCAGCGCCTTTGCCGTCATATCCGAAGGCTCCTTGATGGCGATCTGGGTGTTGAGCTGCAGGATTTCCTTCGCCGCCGGCGACATTTGCCCCTCGCCGCCGAGCGACGGCAACAGGCCGATTTCGGCCTTCAGCCTTTCAAGTTGGAACAGGATCGAGCGCGGGTTAAGCGGATCGAGCGCCAGCAGGTCGATCACCGTGCGCCGACCGGCCTGCACCGGATATTGGCGGCGATGGGTCATCACGCTGTCGCCGATCTCCAGCATCATGTCCAGCGCGCCGTCCGGCGCCTTGGCGCTGGTCAGCCGCGACAGCGTGCGGGAGATCTGGATACCGCGCTCCAGCCGGCGGCCGATCTCGAGGAAGCGCCAACCGGCGAAGCGGTACATGTTCTCGTGCAGCAGGCCGGAAAAGCCGGCGAGCTTACGCAGGATGACTGTCATCGCCCGGGTCGCGTCGTCGCCGGGCGCGACCGTCGTTGCGAACTGATGGATGGTTTTCGACAGGTCCTTCAGCGCCAGCCAGCCATCGGGCGAGAAGCGGTCGCGGATCTGCCCGGCGCTGTAGACCGCACTATCCAGCGTGCCGATCAGCCCTGACGGGATCGCCGTCTCCACATCGATGCCGAAAGGTTCGAGATAATCCCTGATGTCGGCGAGCAGCGGCATATCCGGGTCGGAGGTTTCGGCCAGCCGCACATGGTAGGCGCGCAGGATACGCACCGTGTCTTCCGAGCGCTCGATATAGCGGCCGAGCCAGGTCAGGTTCTCCGCCGCGCGACTGGGCAGGCTGCCGGGCCTGGTGCGGCTGAAACTGTCGCCTTCCTGCGGCAGCAGCGTCTCGCGCTCCACCGGTTTGTCGCTGACAACCCAGACATCCGCCGCCTGGCCGCCACGCTGCATGGCGATCGCCGTCGGGTCGAGCGACAGGCCGATACGGGCAAAACCGCCCGGCATCACCGTCCAGCCTTCCGGCGTTCGCGCCAGGTAGACGCGCAGGCTGGCTGGCCGCGGCTCCAGCCAGCCGCCGACATAGACGGGCGTCGTCGAAAGCGTCACCGCTTCCTGGCCGACGAAATCGCCGCCATCACGTTCAATGCGCGCCACCAGTTCCGCCCGCTCCCCGGCCGACAGAGCCGAGCCTAGCTTCGTTGAATCGTCGTCCTCGAAGGCAAGCCTCGTCGACAGCGCCGGCCCGATCACCATGCGATCGATGTTGGCCAGCACATGCGCGCGTTCGGTTGCTTGCCCGCACCACCATGTCGCGACGCTTGGCAGCAGCAATTCCTCGCCCCGCAAGGCCCGTGAAATCTTGGGCAGGAAGGCAAGCAGCGCGCGCGTCTCCATCAGGCCGGAGCCCAGCGCGTTGACGGTAGCAACCGCGCCCTGGCGGATCGCCTCGACCAGGCCCGGCGTGCCGATCTGCGAATCCGGGCGCAGTTCCAGCGGGTCGGCGAAGGCGGCGTCGAGCCGCCGCCACAACACGCTGATCGGCATCAGGCCGGAAACCGTGCGCACCATCAGCCGGCTGCCGGAGACGGTCAAATCCTCGCCTTCGAGCAGCATGATGCCGAGGTAGCGGGCGATGTAGGCGTGCTCGTAATAAGTTTCGTTGAGCGGCCCCGGCGTCAGGATGGCGACGCGGCCGTCGGTCTCCTTGGCCATGCCGATCAGCGCGTCGCGAAAACGGCGGAAAAAGCCTGCAAGGCGGTGCACATGCATCTCGCCATAGATGTCGGACAGCGCGCGTGTGGTGGCGACGCGGTTTTCCAGTGCGAAACCGGCGCCGGACGGCGCCTGCGTACGATCGCCCAGCACCCACCACTGGCCGTCAGGTCCGCGGCCGAGTTCGAAGGCGCAGAAATGCAGGAAGTGGCCGCCCGCCGGCCTGGTGCCGACGACAGGCCGCAAATATTCGGGGCTGGCGGCGATCAATCCCGCCGGCAGGATGCCTTTCTCGACCAGCCGGTTCGGCCCGTAGATATCGGCGATGGTTTCCTCGAACAGGTCGGCGCGCTGCACGAGGCCGGCGCTGATCGCCGCCCACTCGCTCTCCTCGATGAGAACCGGGACATGCGCCAGTGGCCATTCGCGCTCATTGGCACCGGCCTTGTCATAGACGCGGTAATAAACGCCGGCATCGCGCAGATATTGGTCGGCGCGGGCAAAGCGCTGGCCGAGCTTTTCAGCGCCAAGTTCCTCGAGCGCCTCGACAAAATGCTTCCAGGCCGGGCGAGGATTGCCTGACGCATCGACCATCTCGTCGACGACGCCGTCGATCGGCTGGTAGTGCTCCAGCAGGCTGTGGGTCTGCGGCTTGCCGCGTCCCCTCTTGTGATTCCCCTTTGCCATCGCTGATCAGAGTCTTGCCGGCCGCCGAAGGTCAAGGGTCATCGGGAAATCTTCCGCCGGTTGTTCTTCACGGATCACATAGGCGGATGGCGTATGGCCGCGCGGTTCGAAGCGGGCGAGCCGCCGAGCTTCCGCCTCGTTGCCATTGACCGGAAAGGTGTCGTAATTGCGCCCGCCGGGATGGGCGACGTGGTAGACGCAGCCGCCGACCGCACGTCCCGACCAGCGGTCATAGATGTCGAAGACCAGCGGCGTGTTGACCGGCAGCGCCGGATGCAGGCCCGATGCCGGCTGCCAGGCCTTGAAGCGGACGCCCGCCACCGCCACTTCGCGATTGTCGGTGACCTTCATAGGCACGATGCGGCCGTTGCAGACAACTGCGTGACGCTCCGGGTTCAGCCCTTCGGTCTTGATCTGCAGCCGTTCGACCGAGGAATCGACGAAACGCACGGTGCCGCCGATCGCGCCTTGCTCGCCCATGACATGCCAGGGTTCGAGCGCCTGCCGCAGTTCCAGCTTGATGCCGGCATGCTGAACCTGACCGCAGAAGGGGAAGCGGAATTCGAGCTGGGCGTCGAACCATTCGGGCCTGAATTCGAAGCCGTTGAGCTTGAGGTCGTCGAGCACGTCGAGGAAATCGGCCCAGACATAATGCGGCAGCATGAAACGATCGTGCAGTGAGGTGCCCCAGCGCACGAAGCGGCCATCGAGCGGGCTCTTCCAGGCACGGGCAATGATCGCCCTGACAAGCAGTTGCTGCGCGAGGCTCATGCGTGCATTGGGCGGCATCTCGAAGCCGCGGAATTCGACCAGTCCCAGCCGACCGGTCGGTCCGTCCGGCGAAAACAGTTTGTCGATGCAGATTTCCGAACGATGCGTATTGCCGGTGACGTCGGTCAACAAATTGCGGAACAGCCGGTCGACCAGCCATGGCAAGGGTGCGTTGCCCTGGTCCGGATGCGGTACCTGCGCCATCGCGATCTCAAGCTCGTAGAGCGAGTCGTGACGCGCCTCGTCGAAGCGTGGCGCCTGGCTGGTCGGCCCGATGAACAGGCCGGAGAACAGATAGGACAGCGACGGATGGCGCTGCCATTGCAGCACCAGGCTCTTCAGCAGGTCCGGCCTTCGCAGGAAGGGGCTGTCATTGGGTGTCGCACCGCCGACCACGACATGGTTGCCGCCGCCGGTGCCGGTGTGGCGGCCGTCAATCATGAACTTGTCGGCGCCAAGCCGTGTCTGCCGCGCTTCCTCATAGATCGCCGTCGTCGTCGCCACGCAATCCTGCCAGTTGGAAGCAGGATGGATGTTGACCTCGATGACGCCGGGATCAGGCGCGACGCGGATGACGTTGAGGCGCGGATCGTGAGGCGGGCCGTAGCCCTCGATATGCACGGGAAGGCCGATCGCCTTCGCCGCGTTCTCGGCCGCAGCGACCAGTTCGAGATAGTCTTCCAGCGCCTCGACCGGCGGCATGAACACGCAAAGCCGCCCATCGCGCGGCTCGACCGAAAGCGCGGTGCGCACCGCGCCGCCGATCTCGGTGATCTCTTGTTCGACCCGGTCCTGCTGGCCGGTCGCAGCGGTGAACGATGCCGCTTGCTGGCGGCGCGCCATCTCGTCGGCACCTTCCAGTTCAGCCGGAGCCGCCGAGGGCAGGATGGCTTCACGCGCGGGCAGCGGTCCGCGTGGCAGCGACGGATCGACCGGCACGATGTAGGGGAATTGCTCCGGCGGCACATAGGGCAACGTGCCGAGTGGCAGGCGGTAGCCGACGGGTGAATCGCCGGGTACCAGGAACAGCCGGCCGCGCCGCGTCTTCCATTTTTCCGAGCGCCAGCGCGGATCCGATGCCTGGCTATTCCAGCGCTGCACCGGCAGCACATAGCCGGACGGCTTGGTCAGTCCGCGTTCGAACACCTTCGCCATACGGCTGCGTTCTTCCGGATCCTCCAGCCTGGAGTTGGACGGATCGACATTGTCAGGCAGCTTGCCTTCCTTGAGCAGCCATTCGGCCGGATCCTCATAGGCTTCGCTGACCATGGCCTTGTCGATGCCGAGTTCGCCGGCAATCGCGGTGAGCAGGCTTTCGGCCTGCTTCGGGCCGATATCGGCCTCGCTCTTTTCGCGTGCGATTAGCGACGGATCGCTCCATACCGGCTGGCCGTCGGCACGCCAGTAGAGCGAAAAGGTCCAGCGCGGCAGGCTTTCGCCCGGATACCATTTGCCCTGGCCGTAATGGAGAAAGCCGCCGGGCGCGAAGCGCTCGCGCAGTTTACGGATCAGTTCGTCCGCCTTTTCGCGCTTGGTGGGACCGACGGCGGCGGTGTTCCACTCGGCCGACTCGAAATCGTCGATCGACACGAAAGTCGGCTCGCCCCCCATCGTCAGCCGCACGTCGCCGGCGGCAAGCGCTGCATCGACCTTGTTGCCCAGCGCGTCGAGCGCCTGCCAGCTTTCGTCCGAAAATGGCTTGGTGATGCGCGGATGCTCGGCGATGCGGTCGACCCGCATCTCGAAGCCGAATTCGACATTGGCGAAGCTCGCCATGCCGGAAATGGGAGCCGCGTTGCGGAAATGCGGCGTGGCGGCCAGCGGCACATGGCTTTCGCCGGTGAGCAGGCCCGAGGTCGGATCGAAGCCGATCCAGCCGGCGCCGGGAAGATAGACCTCGCACCAGGCATGCAGATCGGTGAAGTCTATCGCCGTTCCCGGCGGACCGTCGAGCGCGATCAGATCGGGCTTCAACTGGATCAGATATCCGGAGACGAAGCGCGCGGCGATGCCGAGATTGCGCAGGATCTGCACCAGCAGCCAGCTTGAATCCCGGCATGACCCCTTTTTCGCGGCCAACGTCTCATCCGGCGAGAACACCCCGGTTTCCATGCGCACGATATAGGCGATCTCGCGCTGCAGCCGCGCATTGAGGTCCACCAGGAAATTGACGGTGTTGGCAGCGCTGCGATCGATGGTGTTCAGCAGCGCCGACAGCAGCGGTCCCGCCGGTTCCGGCGTGCGATAGATGGCGAGATCGTCGCGGATTTCTTCCGAGTACTCGAATGGAAATGCCTCGGCCGACGGCTCGACGAAGAAATCGAACGGATTGTAGACCGTCATGTCAGCGACGAGGTCGACCTCGATCTTCAACTCCGTCACCGGCTCCGGAAACACGAAGCGGGCGAGGAAGTTGCCGTAGGGGTCCTGCTGCAGATTGACGAAGTGGTTGGCCGGCTCGACCTTGAGCGAATGGCTCAGCACCTTGGTGCGGGAATGCGGCGCCGGCTGCAGCCTGATGATTTGCGGCCCGAGGACCACCGGCCGGTCATATTTGTAATGGGTCAGGTGGTAGACAGCTGCCAGAATTGCCATGGAGCCCCGGAATTCAGCGTTTCAAACGATTTCGCTGAACCCTGACACATCAGGCGGCCATTCTCCAAGCAGAGATGTTGCGGTGCACCTAATTTAAGCAACGGTTGCCGGCTCAGAAAAACGCCTGTATCCCCGTCTGCGCCCGTCCCAGGATCAGCGCATGCACGTCATGCGTGCCTTCATAGGTGTTGACCGTCTCCAGATTCTGCGCGTGGCGCATGACGTGGTAGCCGATCTGGATGCCGTTGCCGCCATGCATGTCGCGGGCCTGGCGGGCGATGTCGAGCGCCTTGCCGCAATTGTTGCGCTTGACGATCGAGATCATTTCCGGCGCCATCTTGCCTTCATCCAGCAGCCGCCCGACGCGCAAGGATGCCTGCAGCCCAAGCGCGATCTCGGTCTGCATATCCGCCAGCTTCTTCTGGTAGAGCTGCGTGCCGGCCAGCGGCTTGCCGAACTGCTTGCGGTCGAGACCGTATTGGCGGGCGCGGTGCCAGCAATCCTCGGCGGCGCCCATCGAGCCCCAGGAAATGCCGAAGCGAGCCCGGTTGAGGCAGCCGAACGGTCCGCCAAGGCCTTTTGCGTTGGGCAGCAGCGCGTCTTCGCCGACCTCGACGCCTTCCATCACCACCTCGCCGGTGATCGACGCCCTCAGCGACAGCTTGCCGCCGATCTTCGGCGCCGAAAGCCCCTTCATGCCCTTTTCCAGCACGAAGCCACGGATCTCGTCCTTGCCGTTCTCGCCCTTCAGCTTCGCCCAGACGACGAACACGTCGGCGACCGGCGCGTTGGAAATCCACATCTTCGAACCGGACAGCTTGTAGCCGTTGGCTGTCCTCTCGGCGCGTGTCTTCATGCCGCCCGGGTCGGAGCCGGCATCCGGCTCGGTCAGGCCAAAACAGCCGATCCACTCGCCGCTGGCAAGCTTGGGCAGGTACTTCTTGCGCTGGTCGTCCGAGCCATAGGCGTAGATCGGATACATCACCAGCGACGACTGCACTGACATCATCGAGCGATAACCCGAGTCGACACGTTCGACTTCCCGCGCGACCAGTCCGTAGGTCACATAGTTGGCGCCGAGACCGCCGAATTCTTCAGGGATGTTGATGCCGAGCAGGCCGGCCTCGCCCATTTCACGGAAGATCGCGGTATCGAATGTCTCGTTGAGGTAGGCGTCCTCGATCCGAGGCGCCAGTCTGTCGGCGGCGAAGGCGGCCGCACCGTCGCGCACCATGCGCTCGTCTTCCGAAAGCTGGCCCTCGATCAGGAACGGATCTTCCCAGACGAATGCGTTCTTGTCGGCGGCCATCGCGTTTCTCCCAAACCAATGCATGTCGCTCAAAACGATGACATGCATGAAGCAAAATGTTGGCCCGTTCTATCGGCCTGCGTCTCGAAAAAATCAAACGAAATTGATTCACCGATCAATGAGCTCTAGGAATGGATCATGAGTGTACAACGCCGCCTTTTGCCCAACATAAGCGCCCTTGCCGCCTTCGAGGCTGTGGCCCGGCTGGGCAGTTTCACCGCTGCCGCCCAGGAGCTCGATTTGACCCAGGGCGCAGTCAGCCGGCAGATCAGATCGCTTGAAGACCAATTCGGCCGCCGGCTGTTCGAACGCGACAGCCGCAATGTCAGGCTGTCGACATCGGGCGAAATCTACGCCGAGGCGGTGCGTTCAGCACTTGGCCAGTTGCGTGACGCAGCCCTTGGATTGATGAGCAATCGGCATAGCGGCATCCTGAACCTTGCCATTCTGCCGACCTTCGGCACGCGCTGGCTGATGCCGATGATCCCCGATTTCGTAGAAAACAATCCCGATATCACCATCAATTTCGTCACCCGCGTCGGCCGCTTCGACTTCGCCAGGGAGAGGCTGGATGCCGCCATCCACTATGGCCTGCCGGACTGGCCCGAGGCCGACTCGACACTGTTGGTGCGCGAAACCGTGGCGCCGGTCGTGTCGCCCGAATTCCTCGCCGGCCGCGCCATCGCCTCACCGGCCGATATCGGCCGCCTGCCGCTGCTGCACATGGCGACGCGTCCTGGCGCCTGGACCGAATGGTTCGAGCATCAGGGCCTGAGCGCGCCGACCGGACCGGGCATGCAGTTCGAGCAGTTCGGCACCGCCGCCCAGGCCTGCATGGCGGGGCTCGGCGTGGCGCTGCTGCCGCTGATCCTCATTGCAGGTGAATTGCAGCGCGGCCAGTTGGTGCCGGCGCCAGGCCAGCCCATGCAAAGCCGCAGCGCCTACTATCTCGTCGTCCCACACCACAAGCGCGGCCATCCGCCAGTCGCCAGTTTTCGCGACTGGCTGCTGGGCCAGGTCGAGAAGGAGCCGGCCGTTCTGGCGTGGTAGCTACTTTCGCTTCAGCGCATCCGCCAAGGCAGCACCGAATGCGCCTTGCTGTGCCGGCCGCTCCGGCTGGCGTTGCTGCGGTGCCGGCGAACGTGGCCTGCCGCCACCATTGTCGCGTGGCCCGCCACGCGGTGCGCCACCCTCGCCGCCATCCTTGCGCATGGAAAGCGCGATGCGCTTGCGCTTGATGTCGACGTCGACGACCCGCACCTTGACCACATCGCCGGCCTTCACGACCTCATGCGCGTCCTTGATGAACCGGTCGGCCAGTTGCGAGACATGCACCAGCCCGTCCTGATGCACTCCGATATCGACAAAGGCGCCGAAGGCGGCCACATTGGTGACCGTGCCTTCGAGCAGCATGCCGGGCTTCAGATCCTTGATGTCGTCGATGCCGTCGGCGAAGGTCGCCGTCTTGAAGCCTGGGCGCGGGTCGCGGCCGGGCTTTTCCAGCTCCGCCAGGATGTCGCGCACCGTCGGCAGGCCGAAACGCTCGTCGACGAAGACGCGCGGGTCGAGTGCCTTCAGCGCGGCACTATCGCCCATCAACAACCGCACATCGCGCCCGCAGGCGGCGACGATCTTCTTCGCCACGCCATAGGCCTCCGGATGCACCGACGAGGCATCGAGCGGCTCGCTGCCATTGGCGATGCGCAGGAAGCCGGCGGATTGTTCGAAGGCGCGCGGTCCGAGCCGCGGCACCTTGAGCAGATCCTTCCGGCTGGCGAACGGCCCGGTCGCATCGCGATGCGCAACGATCGCGTCGGCCAGAGACGCGCCGAGACCTGAAACGCGCGCCAGCAGCGGCGCCGAGGCGGTGTTGAGGTCGACGCCAACGGCGTTGACCGCGTCCTCGACCACCGCTTCCAGCGAGCGGCCGAGACGGTACTGGTCGACATCGTGCTGGTACTGGCCGACGCCAATCGATTTGGGTTCGATCTTGACCAGTTCGGCCAACGGATCCTGCAGGCGCCGGGCGATCGACACCGCGCCGCGCAGCGATACGTCGAGGCCGGGGAATTCCGCCGCCGCCGTCGCCGATGCCGAATAGACCGAGGCGCCGGCCTCGCTGACGATCACCTTCAGGGGCTTCGGACCACCATCCGCCGGCATGTCGGACAGCATGTCGGCGACCAGCTTTTCCGTCTCGCGGCTGCCGGTGCCGTTGCCGATCGAAATCAGCTCGACCTTGTGCAGCCGGATGAGCTTGGCGAGTTCCGCCTGCGTGCCGCGCACATCGTTCCTGGGCGGGAACGGGTAGACGGTCGTCGTGGTCAGCACCTTGCCGGTGCCGTCGACCACGGCCACCTTGACGCCGGTGCGGATGCCGGGATCGAGCCCCATAGTGGCGCGCGAGCCGGCGGGAGCGGCCAGCAGCAAATCCTTTAGGTTTCGGGCAAAGACGTGGATCGCTTCCTCTTCTGCCCGCTCGCGCAGGTCGCGCATCAAATCGAGTGTCAGGTGCAGCGACAGTTTAATGCGCCAGGTCCAGCCCGCCACCTCCATCAGCCATCTGTCACCCGGCAGGCTGCCGCCGACGGCATAGGCATTGGCAATCATCCGCTCGACCGGCTTCACCGGCGACGTATCATCGGCATCGACCTCGATGTCGAGCGAAAGCACTTCCTCGTTGCGGCCACGCAGCATCGCCAGCGCGCGATGGCTCGGCACATTTGCCCAGCGCTCGACATGGTCGAAATAGTCGGAGAATTTCGCACCGGCTTCCTGCTTGCCGTCGACCACCCTGGCGCGCATGAAGGCGCGCTCCTTCATGTAGCTGCGCAATTTTCCGACCAGATCGGCATTCTCGGCGAATTGTTCCGACAGGATGTCGCGCGCCCCTTCGAGCGCTGCCTTGGTATCGGCCACCTCTTCGCTGACATAGGCCAGCGCCAGTTCGGCAGGCACCAATGAGCGGTTCGCCAGGATGGCTTCGGCCAGCGGCCCCAGCCCGCGCTCCCTGGCGATCTCGGCCTTGGTCCGGCGCTTGGGCTTGTAGGGCAGGTAGATGTCCTCAAGTTCCGCCTTGGTGCTGGCGGCGACGATCTTGCCTTCAAGCTCCTCGGTCAGCTTGCCCTGTTCGCGGATCGAGCCAAGGATGCTGTCGCGGCGCGCATCGAGCTCGCGCAGATAGGCAAGGCGTTCGGCAAGATCGCGCAATTGCGTGTCGTCGAGCCCGCCGGTGACTTCCTTGCGGTAGCGCGCCACGAACGGCACTGTCGCGCCCTCATCGAGCAGTTCAATCGCCG